>NZ_JBEZYG010000010.1:79683-291989 GCF_040638385.1 Streptomyces sp. NPDC026589 | reverse complement strand
GTCGTCGCCGACCCCGCCTTCACCGCGGACCCGTTCACCATCCACACCCGCTGGATCGAGACGGAGTTCGACAACGACATCAAGCCCTTCACCGCCCCCGCCGACGCGGACACGGACGAGGAGGCCGGCCGGGAGACCGTCGTCGTCGAGGTCGGCGGCAAGCGCCTGGAGGTGTCGCTGCCGTCCTCGCTGGGCATGTCGCTGGCCCGCACCGGCCTCGCCGCCGGCGCGAAGCCCAAGCGCCGCGCCGCGAAGAAGGCCGGCTCCGCCGCCTCGGGCGACAGCCTCGCCTCGCCCATGCAGGGCACCATCGTCAAGATCGCGGTGGAGGAGGGCCAGGAGGTCAAGGAGGGCGACCTCGTCGTCGTCCTGGAGGCCATGAAGATGGAGCAGCCGCTCAACGCGCACCGCTCCGGCACCGTCAAGGGGCTCAGCGCCGAGGTCGGCGCCTCGGTCACCTCCGGCGCCCTGATCTGCGAGATCAAGGACTGACCGCCCGGCACACTCCGCAGGGGCCCGGCCCACGTCATGACGACGCGGGCCGGGCCCCTTCGTCACAGTGGCATCCTGGAACCCACAGAAGGTCCGAGGTCCGAGGACCTGGGGAGGGGCTGAAGCCATGGCAGGGGCGATCCCGATGGAGACGAGCACGGCACAACCGCCGGTCCGGCCGATGCGCGCGGACGCGCGCCGGAACCACGACCGGCTGGTGGGCGAGGCTCGCAGGGCCTTCGCCGAGCACGGCACGGACGCGTCGCTGGAGGACATCGCCCGCCGGGCGGGGGTGGGCATCGGCACCCTCTACCGGCACTTCCCGAACCGGGACGCCCTGATGAACGCGGTCTTCCAGGACGCCCTGAGCTCGCTCCTGGACCGCTCCCGGGAGCTGGCGGCGGCGGAAGCCCCGTGCCGGGCGCTGGTGGACTGGCTGGGCGCGATCGTCACTCATGCGGGTGAGTACCGCGGCCTGGCCCACGGCCTGATGTCCGCCTCCCACAACGGGAGCTCGGCACTCGTCCAGTGCCACCTGCCGCTCCGGGAAGCGGGCGCGGGGCTGCTGCGCCGGGCCCAGGAGAGCGGGTCGGTGCGGGCCGACGTCTCGATCGACGATCTGCTCCAGCTCACCAACGCGATCGCGCTGGCGGCCGAGCAGTCGCCCGACGACCCGGAGTTGGCGGAGCGGCTGCTGCGGCTGACGCTGCGCGGGCTGAAGTAGCGGGCCCTGCGGCCGGGCTCGTCGGCCGCTGCGCGGGGCTTCTCCCCGCCCCGCAAAATCCAGCCCCTCCGGCGTTTGAGGAGCGGGGGTTCGGGGGCAGCGCCCCCGACGTGGGCCTACCGGCGTCGCAGGTCCGCCACTCGTGCCCGCTCGCCCGGCACGTCCGCCAAGGCGGAAGCGCTGCGCAGCTGCGGCCCGAGACCGCCGTTCGGCGTGCGCCGCTGGCCGGGGAGCGGCATGTCCCGGCGGGGCTGACGCCCCGGAGGGGGGCTGCCCCCGCCGGACGCGTCCGCCTCCGGACCGGCCACCGTGATCTCCACGCCCTGGTCCGCCAGGGACTGGAGCTCGGCGGCGGCCCGCTCGTCGTGGAGCGGGGGCTCGTCGGTCACCAGACGGGTGATCAGTTCGGTGGGCACCGTCTGGAACATGGTGTCCGAGCCGAGCTTGGTGTGGTCCGCCAGGACGACCACCTCCGCGGCGGCCTGCACGAGAGCCCGGTCGACGCTGGCCGAGAGCATGTTGGAGGTGGACAGGCCACGCTCCGCCGTGAGACCACTCCCGGAGATGAAGGCCCGGGAGACCCGCAGCCCCTGGAGGGACTGCTCGGCCCCGCTGCCCACCAGCGCGTAGTTGCTCCCGCGCAGGGTGCCGCCGGTCATGACGACTTCGACCCGGTTGGCATGGGCCAACGCCTGGGCCACCAGCAGGGAGTTGGTGACGACGGTCAGGCCGGGGACCCGCGCGAGCCGGCGGGCCAGCTCCTGCGTGGTCGTGCCGGCGCCGACCACAATGGCCTCGCCCTCGCCGACGAGGCCTGCGGCCAGGTCGGCGATGGCAGTCTTCTCCGCGGTGGAGAGATGGGATTTCTGCGGAAAGCCGGACTCCCGCGTAAGACCGCCCGGCAAGACCGCACCGCCGTGCCGGCGGTCGAGGAGTCCTTCTGCCTCCAGTGCCCGCACGTCCCGCCGTACGGTCACTTCGGAGGTCTGGACGACGCGGGCGAGCTCACGGAGCGATACCGCCCCGTTGGCACGCACCATTTCGAGGATCAACTGACGACGTTCTGCAGCGAACACGGAACTGACAGTAACCTGGCCGTCGGTGAGTTTTCAGCAGTTTGCGCCGAATAACGGAAGTTGCACTTCAAAGGGGCCTCCAAGTGGTATAGGAGGCCCCTTTGCTGGTCGGCGGTGATCGTCAGGCGGTCGCCGCGCCGCCCGGACTGCCACCCGATTGTGGCGAGGTGCCGGAAAATGCCGCGCTTCCCGGGCTCTCAGCCCTCGCCGGTGAGCTTGCGGGTGTGCAGCTGCCGGGCCACTTCGGCGATCGATCCGGACAGGGACGGGTACACGGTGAACGCGTTGGCGATCTGTTCCACCGTCAGATTGTTGTCGACCGCGATCGAGATGGGGTGGATCAGCTCGCTGGCGCGCGGCGCGACCACGCAGCCGCCGACCACGATCCCCGTACCGGGACGGCAGAAGATCTTGACGAAGCCGTCGCGGATGCCCTGCATCTTGGCGCGCGGGTTACGCAGCAGCGGCAGCTTCACCACCCGGGCCTCGATCTTGCCCGCGTCGACCTCGGCCTGGCTGTAGCCGACGGTGGCGATCTCCGGGTCGGTGAAGACGTTGGCGGAGACGGCCTTGAGGTTCAGCGGGGCGACCGCGTCACCCAGGAAGTGGTACATCGCGATACGGCCCTGCATCGCGGCGACCGAGGCCAGCGCGAAGATCCCGGTGACGTCGCCGGCCGCGTAGACGCCGGGGGCGCTGGTGCGCGAGACCCGGTCGGTGAGGACGTGCCCGGAGTCCTTGAGCCGTACGCCGGCCTCCTCAAGCCCCATGCCCGCGGTGTTCGGGATCGCGCCGACCGCCATCAGGCAGTGCGAGCCGGTGATGACCCGGCCGTCGGCCAGGGTCACCTCGACCCGGTCGCCGACGCGCTTGGCGGACTGGGCGCGGGAGCGGGCCATGACGTTCATCCCGCGGCGGCGGAAGACGTCCTCCAGGACGGCGGCGGCGTCCGGGTCCTCGCCGGGCAGCACCCGGTCGCGGGAGGAGACGAGGGTGACGCGCGAGCCTAGCGCCTGGTAGGCCCCGGCGAACTCGGCGCCGGTGACGCCGGATCCGACGACGATGAGCTCCTCGGGAAGCTCGTCGAGGTCGTAGACCTGGGTCCAGTTCAGGATGCGCTCGCCGTCGGGCTGTGCGTCCGGGATCTCCCGGGGGTGGCCACCGGTAGCTATCAGCACGGCGTCGGCGGTGAGCCGCTCCTCGGTGCCGTCGGCGGCGGTGACGACGACCTGGCGGGACCCGTCGGCGGCCTGGAGCCCGTCGAGCCGGCCCCGGCCGCGCATCACGCGGGCGCCGGCCCGGGTGACGGAGGCGGTGATGTCGTGGGACTGGGCGAGCGCGAGGCGCTTGACCCGGCGGTTGACCTTGCCGAGGTCCACGCCGACGACCCGGGCGGCCTGCTCCACGTGCGGGGTGTCGTCGGCGACGATGATGCCCAGCTCCTCGTACGAGGAGTCGAAGGTGGTCATCACCTCGGCCGTGGCGATCAGGGTCTTCGAGGGTACGCAGTCGGTGAGGACCGAGGCCCCACCCAGACCGTCGCAGTCGACGACGGTCACCTCCGCGCCGAGCTGGGCGCCCACCAGGGCTGCCTCGTAGCCGCCGGGGCCGCCGCCGATGATCACGATCCGGGTCACGAAAAGTCCGCCTCGCGTTGTGTAACCCGCGGCCGTCTGCCGCCCCGGCCGGGGGTCCGGGGGATCGCCCCGGGGGAATGCAGTACGTACTCCATTGTCCCGCACGCGCCAAAGTGCTTCGCCCCGGGGCCCTCCATACGGGAAAGAGGGCGTCCGCCGCACGGGACCGAACCGCCGGGAACCGCACCGGGGACCCACCCCGCACTCCCCCGACCGGGGCCTTCGTCACAGGAACCGCCGCTCCCGCGCCCACCTCCCGTACCCTCGGTCCCATGTCGCTCTACGCCGCGTACGCCGGCAACCTCGACGCGCGGCTGATGACCCGCCGCGCTCCGCATTCCCCGATGCGCAGCACCGGCTGGCTCAACGGCTGGCGGCTGACCTTCGGCGGGGAGCAGATGGGCTGGGAGGGGGCGCTGGCCACCGTGGTGGAGGCGCCGCGCTCCCAGGTCTTCGTCTCGCTGTACGACCTGGCGCCGATGGACGAGGACTCGATGGACCGCTGGGAGGGCGTCGGGCTCGACATCTACCGGCGGATGCGGGTGCGCGTGCACACCCTGGACGGCGAGGAGCCGGCCTGGATGTACGTGCTGAACGGCTACGAGGGCGGGCTGCCCTCGGCGCGCTATCTCGGCGAGATCGCGGACGCCGCGGAGTCCGCCGGCGCACCGCACGACTATGTGATGGAACTGCGCAAGCGCCCCTGCTGACCAGGGCGGACCGGGGCCCGGTCACGCCGTGTTCGTGCAAAAGCACAAAGTCCCGTGGCGCGCCTCTGCGCCCGTACATCTACGCGCGTAGGGATTGAGCGGTTACGCTCGTCCGCGTGAACGCATCTGTTATTCCGGACAACATCCAGGGCGACCCGCAGGCAGCCGCCGCCGGGGCCGCCGCACGCCTGCGCGAGCTGACCGGCGCCGAGACCCATGACGTCGCCCTGGTCATGGGCTCCGGCTGGGCGCCCGCGGGCGAAGCACTCGGCGTCCCGGAGGCCGAGTTCCCCGTGACCGACCTGCCCGGCTTCCCGGCGCCCGCCGTCGAGGGCCACGGCGGCATGGTCCGCTCGTACAGGATCGGCGAGAAGCGCGCCCTGGTCTTCCTCGGCCGCACGCACTTCTACGAGGGCCGGGGCGTCGCCGCCGTCGCCCACGGGGTCCGTACGGCGGTGGCCGCGGGATGCGGGACCGTCATCCTGACGAACGGCTGCGGAGGGCTGCGCGAGGGCATGCGCCCGGGACAGCCGGTCCTGATCAGCGACCACATCAACCTGACGGCCACTTCCCCGATCATCGGCGCCAACTTCGTCGACCTGACCGACCTGTACTCCCCGCGGCTGCGCGCGCTGTGCAAGGAGATCGACGACACCCTCGAAGAGGGCGTCTACGTCCAGCTCCCCGGCCCGCACTACGAGACCCCGGCCGAGATCAACATGGTCCGGGTCATGGGCGGCGACCTGGTGGGTATGTCCACGGTCCTGGAGGCCATCGCGGCCCGGGAGGCGGGCGCCGAGGTGCTCGGCCTCTCCCTCGTCACCAACCTGGCGGCCGGCATGTCCGGAGAGCCCCTCAACCACGAGGAGGTCCTCCAGGCCGGCCGCGACTCGGCGACCCGGATGGGCGCGCTGCTGGCGAGGGTGCTCGACCGCGTCTGAGCCGAGCCCCTCGGGACCGGCTCGCCTGTTCTCGCATCCTCCGGACCGGTCCTGGCTGAGCCTTCCGGGACCGGCTCCGGCTGAGCCTTCGGGACCGGTCCTGGCTGAGCCCTTCGGGACTGACTCTGGCTGAGCCTTCGGGACCGGCTTTCGCTGAGCCCTTCGGGACCGGTCCTGGCTGAGCCCTCCGGGGATTGGCTCCCGTACCTGCCCTCCTCGGCCCGTTACTCTCCTCGGCCCGTTGCTCTCCTCGGCCCGCCCGGCCGCGTTTTCAGCCCGTCCGGCGTTTGAGGACCGGGGTCCGGGGCGGAGCCCCGGTTTCGGGAAGGGGCGGGGAGGGGAACAGCCCGCGCAGCGCCCGCACCACCCACGCCCCCGCCCCGCCCCGCCCGCACCCCACCCCCGTACCCCCGAAAGGCGGACCCCGTGCAGCACGACCTCATCGCGCAGGCCAGGACCTGGCTGGCCGAGGACCCCGACCCCGAGACGCGCGCGGAGCTGGGCGCGATCATCGAGGCGGGCGACGCCCAGGAGCTCGCCGCCCGCTTCGCGGGCACGCTCCAGTTCGGCACCGCCGGTCTGCGCGGGGAGCTCGGAGCCGGGCCGATGCGGATGAACCGGTCCGTGGTGATCCGGGCCGCGGCGGGCCTCGCCGCGTATCTGAAGGCCCGGGGCGAGGAGGGCGGGCTCGTCGTCATCGGCTACGACGCCCGCTACAAGTCGGAGGACTTCGCGCGCGACACCGCGGCCGTGATGACCGGCGCCGGGCTGCGCGCCGCCGTGTTGCCCCGCCCGCTCCCCACCCCCGTACTGGCGTACGCCATAAGGCATCTGGGCGCGGTCGCCGGGGTCGAGGTCACCGCCAGCCACAACCCGCCGCGCGACAACGGCTACAAGGTCTACCTCGGCGACGGCTCGCAGATCGTGCCTCCGGCCGACGGCGAGATCGCCGCCGCCATCGACGCGGTCGGGCCGCTGGCGGGCGTGGAGCGCCCCGAGGACGGCTGGGAGACCCTCGGCGACGAGGTCCTGGCCGCCTACCTCGCCCGTACGGACGCGGTCCTGGCCCCCGACAGCCCCCGTACGGCACGCACCGTCTACACCGCGATGCACGGCGTCGGCACCTCGGTGCTGACCGCCGCGTTCGAGCGGGCCGGGTTCCCCGTGCCGGTGCTCGTCGCGGAGCAGGCCGAGCCCGACCCCGCGTTCCCCACCGTGGCCTTCCCGAACCCGGAGGAGCCCGGCGCGATGGATCTCGCCTTCGCCACCGCGCGCCGGACGGCACCGGACCTGGTCATCGCCAACGACCCGGACGCGGACCGCTGCGCCGTCGCCGTGCCCGACACCGCCACGGAGGGCGGCTGGCGGATGCTGCGCGGCGACGAGGTGGGCGCGCTGCTGGCCGCGCACCTGGTGGAACGGGGCGTGAGCGGCGTGTTCGCCGAGTCGATCGTGTCGTCGTCGCTGCTCGGCCGGATCGCGGAGAAGGCGGGCCTCGGCTACGAGGAGACGCTGACCGGCTTCAAGTGGATCGCCCGGGTGGACGGCCTCCGGTACGGGTACGAGGAGGCGCTCGGCTACTGCGTCGACCCCGAGGGCGTCCGCGACAAGGACGGCATCACCGCCGCCCTGCTCGTCGCCGAGCTCGCCTCCGTACTCAAGGAGCAGGGCCGTACGCTCCTGGATCTGCTGGACGACCTGGCGCTGGATCACGGCCTGCACGCCACCGACCAGCTCTCGGTGCGGGTGGAGGACCTCTCGGTCATCGCGGACGCCATGTCCCGGCTCCGGGAGCGGCCGCCGGCCGCGCTGGCCGGTCTCGCCGTCACCTCGGCCGAGGACCTGGCGCGGGGCACGGACCGGCTGCCGCCCACCGACGGGCTGCGCTACCAGTTGGAGGGCGCCCGGGTGATCGTCCGCCCGAGCGGCACCGAGCCGAAGCTGAAGTGCTACCTGGAGGTCGTCGTGCCGGTGGCGGACGCGGCCGGGCTGCCCGCCGCGCGGGCCCGGGGGGCCGAACTGCTCGCCGGGATCAAGCGGGACCTGGCGGCCGCAGCGGGCATCTGACGCTCAGCTCACACGCCGAAGGGCCGGTCCCCCTGGGAGGGGCCGGCCCTTCGGCGTCCAGTCGCCCAGGTCTCCGCCTCTCAGCCGAGCGCCCCCACCACCACGAGCAGGACGGCCCCCGCGACGGCCGGGGCGATCACCTCGTACGCCCAGCGCACGGAGCCCCGGTCCGCGCCCTCGGCGGTTGTGTCGCCGGCCCGCTCGGCGATGTCCCGCAGATCGCGGACCGTCTGGTCGGCGGACGCGGTGCGCGCGGCGGAGTCGCGGACGTCGGCGCTGACGGAAGTGCGGCCGTAGGGGTCGTCGTGCGCCGCGCGGGCCGCGGTGCGCGCCGCCCGCTTTCGGGCGCGCAGGGAGACCGGGACGGCCCACAGCTGGTACTTCGTGCCGTCCTGGGCGATCAGCTCGGAAGAGTACGAGGCCCGTACGTCGGCGACCTCGGTCCAGGGCAGCTCGATCGTCCGGAACGGGTTGCGGACCCGGATGCGCTCGTCGTCCGCGAAGACGGCGGGCCGCAGGGTGAACGCCACGACCAGCGGCACCACGAGGAGCAGCGCGGCCGCCGCCAGCCAGGGCACCCGCCCCTCGCCCCGGATCATGGCGTCGCCCGCCATCCAGGCGATCAGCAGAAGCAGCAGCGACCCGCAGACCAGCGCGGCGACGGAACGGTAGGTCCGTGTCGCGGGGGGCGGCTCCGCGGGAGGTGTGGGGCTCGTCATGGGGCCGATTCTGCCTGACGGGCTCGGAGGGCGGCGGAGCGGCCGCACCGCACGGCCGCCCGGCCGTGGCTCCCGGAGGAGCCGGTACGGGAGGAGCGGGGTGCGGGACGCACGGACGGCCCGGCCCCCTGTACAGGTCGCTACGCGCGTAGATATGCTCCCCTGGTGACCATGCCCACCACTGCTCCCGCATTTTCCGACGCGACGGCGTCCGACAGTGCGCTGCGCCGCTTCCTGTTCGGGCTGCCCGGCGTCGACGCCGTCGGCCTCGAAGCGCGCGCCGCCGCCCTCGGAACCCGCTCGATCAAGACGACGGCCAAGGCGTACGCCATCGATCTCGCCATCTCGATGATCGACCTGACGACGCTGGAAGGCGCGGACACCCCGGGCAAGGTCCGGGCTCTCGCCGCCAAGGCCGTCAACCCCGACCCGACCGACCGCACCGCCCCGCGCACCGCCGCGGTCTGCGTCTATCCCGACATGGCGGCCACCGCCGCCGCCGCGCTGGCCGGCTCCGGTGTGAAGGTGGCGTCCGTGGCGACCGCCTTCCCGGCGGGCCGCGCCGCGCTCGACGTCAAGCTCGCGGACGTCCGCGACGCCGTGGCGGCCGGGGCCGACGAGATCGACATGGTGATCGACCGGGGGGCTTTCCTCTCCGGCCGGTTCCTGAAGGTGTACGAGGAGATCCTCGCCGTGAAGGCGGAGTGCGGGACCGCCCGCCTCAAGGTGATCTTCGAGACCGGTGAGCTGTCCACGTACGACAACATCCGCCGGGCCTCCTGGATCGGGATGCTGGCGGGCGCCGACTTCATCAAGACCTCGACCGGCAAGGTGGCCGTCAACGCCACCCCCGCCAACACGCTCCTCATGCTGGAGGCCGTCCGTGACTTCCGGGCGCAGACCGGTACGCAGATCGGCGTGAAGCCGGCCGGCGGCATCCGCACCACCAAGGACGCGGTGAAGTTCCTGGTGCTGGTGAACGAGACCGCGGGCGAGGACTGGCTGGACCCGCACTGGTTCCGGTTCGGTGCTTCCAGCCTGCTCAACGACCTGCTGATGCAGCGCCAGAAGCTCAGCACCGGCCGTTACTCCGGCCCCGATTACGTGACGGTGGACTGATAGCCATGGCATCCGCATTCGAGTACGCACCGGCGCCGGAGTCCCGCGCCGTCGTCGACATCGCCCCCTCCTACGGGCTGTTCATCGACGGCGAGTTCACCGAGGCCGCCGACGGCAAGGTCTTCAAGACCGTCTCGCCGAGCAGCGAGGAAGTCCTCTCCGAGGTCGCGCGCGCCGGCGCGGCGGACGTGGACCGGGCCGTGAAGGCGGCCCGCAAGGCGTTCGAGAAGTGGTCGGCGCTGCCCGGCTCCGAGCGCGCCAAGTACCTGTTCCGGATCGCCCGGATCATCCAGGAGCGCAGCCGCGAGCTCGCCGTTCTCGAAACCCTCGACAACGGCAAGCCGATCAAGGAGACCCGCGACGCGGACCTCCCGCTGGTCGCGGCGCACTTCTTCTACTACGCGGGCTGGGCCGACAAGCTGGATCACGCGGGGTACGGGGCGAACCCCCGCCCGCTGGGCGTGGCCGGTCAGGTCATCCCGTGGAACTTCCCGCTGCTGATGCTCGCGTGGAAGATCGCCCCGGCGCTCGCCACGGGCAACACCGTGGTCCTGAAGCCCGCCGAGACGACCCCGCTCAGCGCTCTGTTCTTCGCGGACATCTGCCGCCAGGCCGGGCTGCCCAAGGGCGTCGTGAACATCCTCACCGGTTACGGGGACGCGGGCGAGGCCCTCGTCACGCACCCGGACGTGAACAAGGTCGCCTTCACCGGCTCGACCGCCGTCGGCAAGGCCATCGCGCGCGCCGTCGCGGGCACGGACAAGAAGGTCACCCTGGAGCTGGGCGGCAAGGGCGCGAACATCGTGTTCGACGACGCGCCGATCGACCAGGCCGTCGAGGGCATCGTCACCGGGATCTTCTTCAACCAGGGCCAGGTCTGCTGCGCCGGTTCCCGGCTGCTGGTCCAGGAGTCGGTCCAGGACGAGGTGCTGGACGCCCTGAAGCGCCGGCTGTCCACGCTGCGCCTGGGCGACCCGCTGGACAAGAACACCGACATCGGCGCGATCAACTCCCCCGAGCAGCTCGCCCGGATCACCGCCCTGGTGGAGACCGGCGAGGCGGAGGGCGCGGAGCGCTGGAGCGCCCCCTGCGAACTGCCTTCGTCCGGCTACTGGTTCGCCCCGACGCTCTTCACGAACGTCACCCAGGCGCACACGGTGGCCCGCGACGAGATCTTCGGCCCGGTGCTCTCCGTCCTCTCCTTCCGCACCCCGGACGAGGCGGTCGCCAAGGCGAACAACAGTCAGTACGGCCTCTCGGCCGGCATCTGGACGGAGAAGGGCTCCCGCATCCTCGCGGTGGCGAACAAGCTCCGCGCGGGCGTCGTCTGGGCCAACACGTTCAACAAGTTCGACCCGACGTCGCCGTTCGGCGGCTACAAGGAGTCGGGCTACGGCCGCGAGGGCGGCCGCCACGGCCTGGAGGCGTACCTCGATGTCCGATAACAACCGACTTGGCGTCTTCAAGACCTACAAGCTGTACGTCGGGGGCAAGTTCCCCCGCTCCGAGAGCGGCCGGGTGTACGAGGTGACCGACTCCAAGGGTGCGTGGCTGGCGAACGCGCCGCAGTCCTCCCGCAAGGACGCGCGCGACGCGGTCGTGGCCGCGCGCAAGGCGTTCGGCGGCTGGTCGGGCGCGACCGCGTACAACCGCGGCCAGGTCCTCTACCGCGTCGCGGAGATGCTGGAGGGCCGCAAGGACCAGTTCGTCCGTGAGGTGGCCGCCTCCGAGGGGCTGTCGAAGTCCAAGGCGGCGGCCGTGGTGGACGCGGCGATCGACCGCTGGGTCTGGTACGCGGGCTGGACCGACAAGATCGGGCAGATCTCCGGCGGGGCGAACCCGGTCGCGGGCCCCTTCTTCAACCTCTCCACCCCCGAGCCGACGGGCGTGGTCGCGGTCCTCGCACCGCGGAAGTCGTCGTTCCTCGGCCTGGTATCGGTGATCGCCCCGGTCATCGCGACCGGCAACACGGCGGTCGTCGTCGCCTCGGCCGACGCCCCGCTGCCCGCGCTGTCGCTGGGCGAGGTGCTGGCCACCTCGGACGTGCCCGGCGGCGTGGTCAACATCCTGTCGGGCGTCACGGCGGAGCTGGCGGCCCCGCTCGCCGCCCACCAGGACGTCAACGCGATCGACCTCACCGGTGCGGACGCCGCCCTGGCGAAGGAGCTGGAGATCGCGGCGGCGGACAACCTCAAGCGCGTCCTGCGCCCGGGCCCTGCTCACGCGGACGGCGCGTCGGACTCCACGGACTGGTCGGCCTCCCCGGACACGCACCGCCTGACGGCGTTCCTGGAGACCAAGACGGTGTGGCACCCGACGGGCGCCCTGGGAGCCGCCGGCTCCTCGTACTGACGCACACCCGATGCCCGGACGGGGCCGCCCTCCCACCCCGGGGCGGCCCCGTCCGCCGTTGGTCCGCGCCGGGCGTCAGCCGGTGATGAGCCCGGTGGCCGTCCCCACCACCGGCAGGTCGCTCAGCGAGCCGCCGCTGGTGATCGGGTCCGTGAGGACGGCCGTGGTCAGCGGCTTGAAGTCCGCGATCTGGGTGCCCACGGCGTTGTCCAGGGGGTCCACCCCGGTGTTGGCCAGCGGGTCCAGCTGGAGGTCGGTGATCGGGGCGATGCTGCTGGCCAGCGAGGTCCCGAGCGCGCTGGTCACCGCTGGTCCGGCCGTCTCGCCGACCGCCTGGAGGGCCGAGGCGCCCTGGTCCGGGATCTCCGCCACCGGGGGCAGCTGGACGGCCCCCGCGGAGCCCGCGCCGGCTCCCAGGGCGGCCCCCAGCGCGGTGAGGGTCAGACCGGCGCGCAGCAGGGCGCGACGCTCGGGCTTACGTGCATGAAGTGCCATGTTTTCCACCTGATCGACCTGGTCGGGTAATCGTCTGTGCGCGCAGAGTAGTTGAGGTGTGATGCTGGATACCAACAGGAGACCCGAGGGATCCCCTGCGCGGGTCAATGCCGCACACTTCTGTTCTGTGAGTTCCCAACCGATCCCGACCCGCGTCGTCCTGCTCGCGGGCCCCTCCGGCTCCGGCAAGTCCGTCCTGGCCGCCCGCACCGGCCTGCCGGTACTGCGCCTGGACGATTTCTACAAGGAGCACGACGACCCGACACTGCCCCGGGTGCCGGGCTCCACGGACATCGACTGGGACTCAGCCGGGTCCTGGGACGCGGACGCGGCGGTGGCCGCCATCGCCGAGCTGTGCCGGTGCGGCCGTACGGACGTCCCGGTGTACGACATCGCCACCAGCTCCCGTACGGACCACGAGGCCTTCCACATCGAGCGGTCACCGCTGTTCGTGGCGGAGGGCATCTTCGCGGCGGACATCGTCGAACGCTGCCAGGAACTGGGGCTGCTGGCCGACGCGCTGTGCCTGCGCGGCCGCCCGTCCACCACGTTCCGGCGGCGGTTGGTGCGGGATCTGCGCGAGGGCCGCAAGTCGGTGCCGTTCCTGCTGCGGCGGGGCTGGCGGCTGATGCGGGCCGAACGCCGCATCGTGGCCCGCCAGACGGCCCTGGGGGCGTATCCCTGCGGCAAGGAGGAGGCGCTGGGGCGGTTCGCCGCCGCGGCGGCGGGGCGGTGCCGCAGGGCGGGCGTGGGGGCGCCGGAGTAGGGCCTTTCAGCCGGCCGCGGGGGCGGCGCAGCCGAAGGTCTTGGCGGCGGCCTTCGTGAAGGGGGCGACGTAGGCGTCCCGCTTCGGAAGGTCCTCGTGCCGCTTGCTCGCCTCCAGGTACTGCTGCCCCGATTCCACCGCCAGGTAGAGAGAGCCGCCATCCGCGCAGGGCAGGATGAATCCGACACCCTTGTCGACGATTTCGGCTTCCCGGCCGTCCGGCGTCGTGCCCTTGGCCGTGCCCGGGAACTTCCGCATGGCGTCGATGAGCAGCGGGTCCCGGGTGGCGGAGTACTTCATGAAGCCGTCCGAACGGACAAAGCCACGCGTCTCATCATCCAGGGTCAGCTTGCAGGCCCACAGGTCGGCGGGAGCCTTCTGCCCCTCTTCGAGCACCTTCGTCCCCGCCGGCACCTGGCCCGCCACGGTCAGGCCGTCCAGGCCGCACACCTGCCCTGCGGAGACCGGACGGGCGGCGTCGGAGCGCGGAGGCACGAGCGTCCCGGGCTTCTCGGGGAGGTCACCGCACTTGGTCCGGGCCGCGATGGTCCGTACGGTGTCGGTGGCCAGGGCGGCGAAGGCCGTGCGGTCGGCAGCCGGTTCGGTGATGCTGAACTCGGCGACCACCGGCCGGTCGGCCCAGCACTTCTCGGGCAGCATGACCCACGCTTTGTACGCATTGACCCCGCCGGTCACCTCGCCGGTGAAGAACGAGGCGCCCGGCGGGTAGGGCTCGCTTTCGAACGCCAGTGGGTCATAGCCCCGTACCCCCCAGAGCCGGACAGTCAGCCCGCTCTCGCCGGAACCGAGGACGACGGACGACTTCTCGACCCTGCACCTCGCATCCGTCAGGTCGTCGTCGTCCAGACCGTCCCCTTCGGCGTCCAGACGCCCGGACCCCGGAAGAACAGCGTCCACCTGCTCCGCCGAGACCAGGTCCCCGCAGAGCCGGTCCGCCGTCAGTACGTTGGTGTTGCGCCAGGCGTGCAGCAACCCCGCGATCACCACGACCACAGCGGCCACGACCGCCCAGACCTTCCACGCCGGACGCGTACGGCCTGCTGCTCCTGCTGTGCTCACGTGCTCACTTCCTTGTTCGCAGGGCCGAATACGCTTCCTCACGGCCGGTGATGTAGCTCTGTCCCGCTTCCTGGACGGCGTTCCGGACGGCGTTGCTCTCCTTCGCGGCCCCACGCGTGTCGGCCCAGTCCTGGATAAGGCCGTTCGTGCTGGTGACGCCCCACGCCGTCTTCTCGCTGACCTGGCCCTTCGCCACCAGTTCCGCCTCCTCCGCGGCACCGACGGACCACTCGTACATGGCGGCGTCCACGGCCCGCTGCGCGATGTCGCCGGCTTGCGGAATCATGTTGGCTACCGCCCCCAACCCGTGGTAGCCGTAACGCGCCTGGTCGTTGATCTTCCCGATCTCGGCGTCACGGACGTCGAGGATCATGTCCGTGGCGATGGCGTTCATGCCGCCGAAGGCCTGTCCCACATCACGTGACCTGACATCCCAGCCGGTCACGTTCTCGGTCAAGCTGCTCTGGGAAACGCGGTCGCCCGTGTCCAGGTGCTCCACCGCGTACTGGCGCTGCGCCTCATAGAGGGCGTCGAAGACCCGGATGGGATTTCCCGCCTCGTCCTCACCGGCCACCCCGTCGGACACACCACGCATTACCCTCAGCAGACTGGCCTTGTCGTTGGTGATGGAGGCGCTGTCGCCCGATCCTTCGATGTCGTCCAGGCCGCTCGGGCTGCCCGGCGCGTACCCACCCAGAATCGCGTGCGTATCCGCCGTGTAGTCGTTCAGCACGCGGCCGAGCGGCACCTTGAGGTTCTCGGGAACCGTGTCGCCCTTGGTCCCCTGGTCCAGCGTCGCGATGATGCCCTGCATGACCCGGGCCTGCCCCTCGCTGTGCGGCCCCGGTTTACCCAGCGGCGCACCCGGCTCGTTCCCCGTCGCGCCGACCTCCAGCGCGAGCCCCAGGCCGTGACGGCTCAGCGGGTCGTCGGTGGTGATCACCCTGGTACCGGCCACCACATGTTCCTGGGGCCACTCCCGCGCCCCGTCCCCGTTGCCTATGAGGTAGTCGAGGTGTGCCTGCCCGTGGTCCAGGTCCGGGTCGAAGAAGGCGGTCGAGGCGTCGGGGTTCTTGCTCATCACGCCGAGCAGGCTGTCGAGCGCGTCGGCCCGGCCCTCGCGGTGGTTGCCGCCCCATTGCTGGAATATGGCGCTGTTGTCCTTCTCGGCGGCGATCATGTCGTCGCCGAGCTTGTTGAGGAACTGGTCGTCGAACGGCACGTCGGCGTGCGTCATCATCTCGACGAACGGGCGGTAGCCGTAGAGCGGGTTGGTCTTCGAGTCGAAGTTCTTGGCACCGGCCTCCTTGAGGCCCTCGGTGAACCGGCGGTAGAACGCGCCGTCGCCGGTGCCGAGCCAGGCCTGGTACTTCGCCGAGCCGGGCCCGGCGTCCGCCATCGAACCCGGCACCTGGGTGGCCGTCGCCACCGTGTTGGCCAGGCCGCCCATCAGCCGCGTGGACTGGGCCCCGGAGGCTCCGCCGTCCTGCTCGCGGTCGGACAGGACATCGCTCAGCCTGATGGTGTCCTGGGGGCCCAGCTTCGTCAACAGCGACTGGCTGAACGCCTTGTCGCCGGCGTTGTCCCGCATCGAACGCTCGAACTCGGCGAGGTCGGCGGCGGAGACCTTCTTGCCGTCGATCAGGCGGTCCGCGATCTCCTCGGTGTTCCGCGCCTCGTACTCCTCGATGTCGCCGGCCGGCTTCGCGTTGAATCCGTTCATCGTGCCGTCGGTGACGTCCGAGTCCTTCACGACCGCCTTCAGGGCGATCTCCACCCCGGTGTCCGCGTCCGTCACGTCCGCGACCAGCCGGTCGATCGCCCGCTGCCAGGAGGCGACCGCGTCCCGCACCGACTTCTGGTAGTCCGGGTCGTGGTGGTAGGCGTTCCGCGCTCCGTCGCTCAGGGTCGTCGTGTCGAAGGCGACCAGGCCGCTGTCCGACACCTTCATGTCGGCCTTCAGGGCGTCGGCCCGCACCGCCTGCAGCTTGCCCTTGAACTCCGTGAACTGGGTGTGCGCGTCCCGGAGCAGGGAGGCGATCGCCTTCGCCTCGGCCTGGGCCGCTCTGTACTCGTTGAGCGTGATGCGGAACCGCGCGTTGGCGGCGTCCGAGCTCTGCCCGATCCAGGTCGGCTGCAACGTGATGCCCTGGACCTCTTTCTCGTACTCCTTCTCGCGCTTGCCGAGCTCGCCGGCCATGCCCGTCCACTTGTCCGCGGCGGTGGTCAGGGCGGACAGGTCCGTGGTCATGATCTCGTGATAGGTGGGCATACCCTTCCCCCCGTTGTCCGGATTACCCGATGAACTGCCGAATCGGCTCTTCGCGCCCCGCGGTCGGTCAGTAGCCGTCGATCGCGGAGGGCGGGCGGAACTGCTGCCCGGACAGCAGGTCCGACCCCTGGAGGTTCAGACGGGCCCCCAGGAGTCCGCTCTCGTCGCCGTCGAGCCGTTTCAGCAT
Organism: Streptomyces sp. NPDC026589; assembly: GCF_040638385.1. NCBI lineage: Bacteria > Bacillati > Actinomycetota > Actinomycetes > Kitasatosporales > Streptomycetaceae > Streptomyces > Streptomyces sp. NPDC026589. The sequence continues at coordinate 275,352 of NZ_JBEZYG010000010.1, read as the reverse complement.
GGCCTGCACCTGCTGTTCCCAGGTCTTGTGCGCGTTCTTCAGCGCGCGTGAGGTGACCCATCCGTCGCCGTCCTTGGCGCCGAACGCCTTGACGGCTGCGGAGGTCTCCTCGTCCGCATGGGCGCCGGCCACCTTGGTCTGGGGCTTGATACGCGTACGGATGGCCTCGGCCGCGGCCTTCTTCCTCGCCGGGCTGGTGGCCAGCGAGGGGACACCGCCGGGAGCGAACGGCGGCGCGTAGCCGGGGGCGTACGGGACCTGGACCGACGCGTTCGGGTCCTGCCCCGGCGCGAACGGCCCGTACACGGGAGGCGGCGAGGGATCGAGGGGAGCCTCGTTGAGCCGCATCGACGTCGGTGCGTCGCCCGCCCCGGCCGTCCCTGTCGAGTCGCCTGCCTGGCCGCTCACTTGCCCCCCATGGATTACTTCGAGCCACCCGCCCTTGGCGTGGCCTGTTCAGACTAACAAGGGCCTCACCAGCCCCCGTGGCCCCCTTGGCCTCACGGAAAGCGGGGCCGTACAGGACCCCCCGGCCCGTACGACCCCGCTGTGTCTCCCCCGTGACCCGCGCCTCCCCCGAAGCGACGGGCCGTTCCCCCGTGGTGGTTCCCCCGAACCCCCTCGGTCCCCGTTTCCTTACTGCTCCCCCGTACCCCCGTACTCCCCCGCGGCCCCCGCCTCCCCCGAGACGGAGGGCCCAGCCTCAGGCCACCAACTCGCCGAAGGACTCCTGCTCGTCACGCCCGAAGCTGAGGACCTCGTCCTCGCGCAGCCGGCGCAGGGAGCGCCAGATGCTGGACTTCACCGTGCCGACACTGATGTCGAGGATCGACGCGATCTCCGGGTCGGTGCGGCCCTCGTAGTACCGCAGGACCAGCATCGTGCGCTGGAGTTCGGGCAGCCGGGCGAGCGCCTGCCACAGCACCGCCCGCAGCTCCGTGCCGCGCATCGCGTCCGTGTCGCCCACCGTCTCCGGCAGCTCCTCGGTCGGGTATTCGTTGAGCTTGCGCCGGCGCCAGGCGCTGATGTGCAGATTGGTCATGGTGCGGCGCAGATAGCCGCCGACCGCCGCCTTGTCGCTGATCCGGTCCCACGCCCGGTAGGTCGAGAAGAGGGCGCTCTGCAGCAGGTCCTCGGCCTCGAACCGGTCACCGGTCAGGTGGTAGGCGGTCGCGTACAGGGAGGCCCGTCGCTCCTGGACGTAGGCCGTGAACGCCGCTTCGGCGTCCGCGTCTCCCGTCCGGGCCGTGCGATCCCCCGTGGCCTCCCCGTACGCGCTCGCCGCCCCCTTGGGCGCGTCGAGCACCGTCATGTACGGCATGCGCACCTGCTCCGCCGCCGTCTGGTGCTGACGCCCGGCGCTCCGAACACACCCCCGCATGTTCATGACGCCGGACTTCTCCGTGCTCCGCCCGACGTCGTGGAGACGCGTGACTACTGCGCTTGAGCTGGTGCTGTGCAGTGCGTTCATCTCGCGCCCCCTATCGGTGGAGTTCGTTCGTTCCCTGTTGTCGAAGAGCTTGCCGGGGCAGTTTCATGGCGCTGTCCTCCGACTGTCACAGGCCTGTCACAGGGGTGGTCGGGGCCGTGCCCGGACAATCGGACCGGGCCACAGGTCGAACTGAAGCGCCACCATGGGCCAGAATGACGTTCGTGCCTTTCCTGTTGCTGATCGAGGACGACGACGCCATCCGCACGGCCCTCGAACTCTCGTTGTCACGCCAGGGCCACCGTGTGGCCACCGCGGCGACGGGAGAGGACGGCCTGGAGCTGCTGCGCGAGCAGCGGCCCGACCTGGTCGTGCTGGATGTGATGCTGCCCGGGATCGACGGTTTCGAGGTGTGCCGGCGTATCCGCCGCACCGACCAGCTGCCGATCATTCTGCTGACCGCGCGCAGCGACGACATCGACGTCGTGGTGGGACTGGAGTCCGGCGCGGACGACTATGTGGTGAAACCCGTCCAGGGACGGGTGCTCGACGCCCGGATCCGGGCGGTGCTGCGCCGGGGGGAGCGCGAGTCGACCGACTCGGCGACCTTCGGCAACGTGGTGATCGACCGCTCCGCCATGACCGTCACCAAGGACGGTGAGGATCTGCAGCTCACGCCGACCGAGCTGCGGCTCCTGCTGGAGCTGAGCCGCCGGCCCGGCCAGGCCCTGTCCCGGCAGCAGTTGCTGCGCCTGGTGTGGGAGCACGACTATCTGGGCGACTCCCGTCTGGTGGACGCCTGTGTGCAGCGGCTGCGCGCGAAGGTGGAGGACGTGCCGTCCTCGCCGACCCTGATCCGTACGGTGCGGGGCGTGGGCTACCGGCTGGACTCGCCTCAGTGACCGAATCCGCCAAGCGGTCCCTGCGCGCCGGTCTGCGCTGGACCAGTCTGCGGCTGCGCCTGGTCGTGGTGTTCGCGCTGGTGGCGCTGACGGCCGCGGTCTCCGCTTCGGGGATCGCGTACTGGCTCAACCGCGAGGCCGTGCTGACCCGTACCCAGGACACCGCGCTCGACGACTTCCGGCGGCAGATGCAGGACACCGCGGCGGAGCTGCCCACCCGTCCCACCAAGGACGATCTCCAGCGGGCCGCCGGTCAGATGGCGTCCAGCTCCCCGGGTTACAGCGTGCTGCTGGTGGCCGAACGCGAGCGCGGCAAGCCGATCGTGGGCTACTCCGATCTGGACAGCTTCACCCGGGCCGACGTGCCGGACTCGTTGCAGGAGCAGGTGGCCCGCAAGCAGTCGCTGACGTCGAGCAACGAGCACGAGTACCACCTGTTCTGGCAGCGGACGAGCATCGCGGGCACGCCGTATCTGGTCGCCGGTACGCGGATCATCGGCGGCGGCCCGACCGGCTACATGCTCAAGTCCCTCGACCAGGAGCGGCAGGACCTCAACTCGCTGGCCTGGTCGCTGGCGATCGCCACCGCCCTCGCGCTGGTCGGCTCGGCGCTGCTGGCGCAGGCCGCCGCGACGACGGTGCTGCGTCCGGTGCAGCGGCTCGGCGACGCGGCCCGCAAGCTCGGCGAGGGCAAGCTCGACACCCGGCTGGAAGTGTCCGGCACCGATGAACTCGCCGATCTCTCCCGTACGTTCAACAGGACGGCCAGCTCGCTGGAGAAGAAGGTCGCGGACATGAGCGCGCGGGAGGAGGCGAGCCGCCGGTTCGTCGCCGACATGTCGCACGAGCTGCGGACCCCGCTGACCGCGATCACCGCGGTGGCCGAGGTGCTGGAGGACGAGGCGGACACCCTCGACCCGATGATCGCGCCCGCCGTGCATCTGGTGGTCAGCGAGACCCGGCGGCTCAACGACCTGGTGGAGAACCTGATGGAGGTGACCCGCTTCGACGCGGGCACGGCCCGGCTGGTGCTGGACACGGTCGACGTCGCCGACCAGGTGACCGCGTGCATCGACGCGCGGGCCTGGCTGGACGCGGTGGACCTGGACGCGGAGCGCGGCATGATGGTCCGGCTCGATCCGCGCCGGCTGGACGTGATCCTGGCCAACCTGATCGGCAACGCCCTCAAGCACGGGGGTTCGCCGGTGGGCGTGCGGGTGCGGACCGAGGGCGAGGAGCTGGTCATCGAGGTACGGGACCACGGTCCGGGCATCCCCGAGGAGGTGCTGCCGCACGTGTTCGACCGGTTCTACAAGGCCAGCGCCTCCCGGCCGCGGTCGGAGGGCAGCGGGCTCGGCCTCTCCATCGCCATGGAGAACGCGCACATCCACGGCGGCGACATCACGGCGGCGAACTCCCCGGACGGCGGTGCCGTCTTCGAACTGCGGCTGCCGCGCGACGCCGAGAAGCTCGCGCACCACGGCGAACCGGGGGCGGACGCCCCGGACGGGAACGGGACGACGTGAAGCACGGCGATGTCACGTACCGGCGAGGCCCGCTCCGGCGGCGTACGGCAGCCTCGTTGGCGGCCGTGCTGGCGGCCGCGGCGCTGCTCTCCGGGTGCGGGATCCGTACGACCTCGGTGCCGGTGGACGCGGGGCCCGCGCCCTCCCGGGTGCCGTGCCGGCTGTCCTCCTCGGACGTCGCCACCCGGTCGCCTGACAGCGTGAGCACCACGGTGTATCTGGTGTGCACCTCACAGCTGGTCACCGCGGAACGTCCGGTGGCGGCGGACGCGACCGGCACCGACCCCCTGGTGGTCGCCCGGGCGCTGCTGGCGGAGGTCCAGCAGGCGCCGTCCCCGAACGAGCGGCGGGCGGGGTTCACCACCGCGGTTCCGGCGGGGCTGCGGGTGGCCCCGGCCCGGGACGGCGACCCGGCGGGCGCCGTGCGGCTCAGCAGCCAGCCGGAGGACCTGTCGGCGGAGGCGCTGGCCCAGCTGGTGTGCACGTACGCGGAGAGCGAGGCGCTGGTCCGGGACGGCTCGGTGGTCCTGGGCGGGCCCGGGGACTACCCGCCGCGCGGCTATCTGTGCACCTCGCAGACGAAGTCCCGGCCGGGCGACCTGGCCACGCCGGACGGCGTCCGGCTGGACTGACCCGGGTTCCGGGCGGTCGGGCGGCCCTCCCGGTCCGGGAGGAGGGTCCGCCCGGGAGAGCCGTCCGGGAGGCGGGCCGCGGCGGCGCGGAACCGATCCTGCCGGTCACGGCGTCTTGGTGGACGTGCGTCACAGTTCGGACGGCGAGACCGTCATCCACTTCCGCGCGGCGGGGGTCACTCTCCTTGTCGCGCATCTGCTGTTCGTCGGGTGGCTGACGCTGCGCCCGCTGGACGTTCCCTGGATCACGGCGGCGAATTTCGAGCCGCTCGCGGGGATCAGGGCGGACCTCACGCTGGGACCGGCCGAGGCGGCCCGCCGGATCGGCGGGGCGTTGTCGCTGCTGGCCCCGCTGGGGGTGCTGCTGCCGATGGCCGGGGGCCGGATCTTCGTCTCCCCCTGGGTCTCACTGCTGCGTACGGTCGCCGCCGGCGCGCTGATCTCGCTCGCCATCGAACTGGGCCAGACCGGAGTACCCGGTCAGATCGTCGACATCGACTCGCTGCTGCTGAACACCACCGGGGTGGCGCTCGCCCATCTGCTGGTCGTCCCGGTCTGCCGGGCCCGGCTGCGCCGCCTGGGCCTGCCGGGGGTACGGGACCTGCCCTGCTACCGGCACGAGACCCGTCTCAGGGACGAGGCCCCTGGGGGATCGACCCCGACGATTACCGGGGTCGGCCTCGCCCCGTAGAGCGATGCTTTGTCCCCCTTCGCGGCGCACCATGGATACATCGGGGAGCGCACGAGGCCGCTCCTCACACCACGGTTCGCGAAGGAGCCCACCATGGCCGCACTTGTCCGCCCCCGCGAAGGCCGCATGATCGGCGGAGTGTGCGCGGGCCTCGCCCGGCGCTTCGGCATCTCCGCCAACACGATGCGCGTCATCTTCGTCGTCTCCTGTCTGCTTCCCGGCCCGCAGTTCCTGCTCTACCTGGCGCTGTGGGCGCTGCTGCCGTCGGAGAAGTCCGCCTCCTCCGCGACGGCCTGGTGACGCGCCGGACCACGGGGAGCAGACGGGGAGCAGATACGCACAGTGGGGCGCACACCCTGGATCAGGGTGTGCGCCCCACTGTGCGTGTACGGGTGGCGCCGGTGGCCCGGCGCGCGGGCCGGGGCGTGGTCGCCCGGCCGGGGATCAGCCTGCGGCCTCTCAGCCGCCGAGCGGGATCCCGTTGGCGGTGAGGCCCTTGGTGGGCAGTCCGCCGAGCAGGCCGGTGACCGGGGCGGCCGCGTCGGTGGCTTCGCCGCCGAGGACCTTGCCGACGGTCTCCTGGACCGGCGCGTTCTGGGCCGACTTGGCGACGGTGTCGAGCGCCATCGTCGAGACGGGGAGCACCCCGGCCGCGGCCTCCAGCGGCAGCGAGGGGGCGGCGGAGGCGCTGCCGGCGGCGGCAGCGGCGAAAGCGGCGCCGAGAGCGGCGACACCGAGAGTCTTGGCAGCAGACTTCTTCATGGAGAATTCATCCTTGGGGAAGGGGATGTGAGCGGCTCTGCAAGCTAGCCACCCCGCTGCCCCTGCCGCAAACATCCCGACACGCGGAAAAGGGCCGGGTTTTCCCTTCCCGGCCCTTTGACGTATCGGGTCCCTCAGCCCGAGGAGGCTGCGGAACCGCTGGTCACAGCGGTCTGGCGGAAGAGCCACTCGGACTTCAGCTCCGCGTATCCGGGCTTGACGACGTCGTTGATCATGGCGAGACGTTCGTCGAAAGGAATGAAAGCTGATTTCATCGCATTGACGGTGAACCACTGCATGTCATCGAGCGTGTATCCGAAGGTCTCGGTCAGCCGCTCGAATTCCCCGGTCATGCTCGTGCCGCTCATCAGCCGGTTGTCCGTGTTCACGGTGATCCGGAAGTGCAGTTTGCGCAGCAGTCCGATCGGGTGCTCTGCGTACGAGGTGGCCGCACCGGTCTGGAGGTTGGAGGTCGGGCACATCTCCAGCGGGATGCGCTTGTCCCGTACGTAGGAGGCGAGGCGGCCGAGGGTGACCGAGCCGTCCTCGGCGACCTCGATGTCGTCGATGATCCGCACTCCGTGGCCGAGGCGGTCGGCGCCGCACCACTGGAGCGCCTGCCAGATCGACGGCAGGCCGAAGGCCTCACCCGCGTGGATGGTGAAGTGGTTGTTCTCCCGCTTGAGGTACTCGAACGCGTCGAGGTGGCGGGTGGGCGGGAACCCGGCCTCGGCGCCCGCGATGTCGAAGCCGACGACGCCCTGGTCGCGGTAGCTGTTGGCGAGTTCGGCGATCTCCAGGGCGCGGGCCGCGTGCCGCATCGCGGTGAGGAGGGCGCCGACGCGGATGCGGTGGCCGCTGGCGCGGGCCTTGCGCTCGCCCTCGCGGAAGCCCTCGTTGACGGCCTCGACGACCTCTTCGAGGGTCAGGCCGCCCTCCAGGTGCTGCTCGGGGGCGTAGCGGATCTCGGCGTAGACGACGCCGTCCTCGGCGAGGTCCTCGGCGCACTCGGCGGCCACCCGGAACAGCGCGTCACGGGTCTGCATGACGGCGCAGGTGTGGGCGAACGTCTCCAGGTAGCGCTCCAGCGAACCGGAGTCGGCGGCCTCGCGGAACCAGATGCCGAGCTTGTCGGCCTCGGTCTCGGGGAGGGAGTCGTAACCCTGCGCGCGGGCCAGCTCGACGATGGTGCCCGTCCGCAGGCCGCCGTCGAGGTGGTCGTGGAGCAGCACCTTGGGGGCGCGCCGGATCTGGTCGGAATCAGGGACGTTCGGGGTCTGGCTCGTCATCTTGGCACTCTAGCGCCTACGCGCGTAGAGCGCCCGGTGTCGATGCGTAACAGTGACCGCGAAGTCGGGTGGAGTACACCTCTCCTTCTGACACTGTTCTGTCATGGGACAGCGCGCACTCTCCTCGCCCGACGCCAGGCTGGGACGGGCCGTTCGGACGGCCGGAACGATGGACGAGGTCAGCGGCGTGGTGCTGCTGCTCCCGGGCGGCCGGGCCGACTCGCACCGTGGCCCCTCCCCCCTGTCGTACGCGGCACAGCTGCCGTTCGCCCGCTCCCTGGCCCGCGCCGGGGCGGGCGACGGGCTCGCGGTGCACGTGCTGCGCTACCGCCGCCGGGGCTGGAACGCGGGCGACGCGCATCCCGTGGAGGACGCCGCGTGGGCGGCCGACGAGGTGCAGCGCCGGTACGGCGACGTACCGGTCTGCCTGGCCGGCCACGGGATGGGCGGGCGGGCCGCGCTGCGGGCGGCCGGGCACGGCGCGGTCACCTCGGTCCTGGCGCTGGCCCCGTGGCTGCCGGAGCAGGCGTCGGCCGAACCGGAGCCGGTGAGGCAACTGGTGGGCCGGCGGGTGCTGATCGTGCACGGCACCAACGACGAGCGCACCGACCCGGAGTTGTCCTACCGGCTGGCCGAGCGGGCGAAGAAGTCCAACCGGGACACCTGTCGCTTCGAAGTCCATTCCGACGGCCACGCGTTGCGCCAGCACCGCTCCGAAGTGATGGCGCTGGCCGCCGACTTCGTGCGTGGCTCGCTCTTCGCCCGGTCCTATGCCCGCCCGGTCGCGGACGCGCTCGCCGCTCCGCCGCCGCTGGGGCTGCGGATGCCGCTGGCCGCCGGGTTCGGCCGGTCGCTGCGGCACTGAGCGCACGCCCCGCCGGGCGTCCGCTCAGTCCGGCAGCAGGTGGCCGCGGCGTGAGAGCAGGAAGCGTTTGAAGGCGGCGACCGGCGGGGTATCGGGGTGGCCGTCCAGCCAGGCGACCCCGATCTCGCGGGCGGCGCGCGGTGCGGTGACCGTCAGCTCGACGACGCCGGGGCGGGCGACCGCGGGCGGCGGCAGCAGGGCCACCCCGAGCCCGGCGGCGACCAGCCCGCGCAGGGTCTCCGCCTCCTCGCCCTCGAAGGCGACCCGGGGTGTGAAGCCCGCCTCCGCGCACAGGTCGTCGGTGATCCGGCGCAGCCCGTAACCGGGCTCCAGGGTGACGAACGTTTCGTCGGCGGCCTCCGCGAGCCGGATGCGCCGACGGGAGGCCAGGCGGTGGTCGTCGGGGACCACGAGGCGCAGCCGCTGTTCGTCGAGGCGGCGGGCGACGAGGTCGGGGGCGTCGGGCACGGGTGAGGTGAGGCAGAGGTCGAGGCCGCCCGCGCGCAGCCGTTCGATCATCGCCTCGCCGTAGTTCTGCACGAGCTGGAAGCGGACCTTGGGGTGGTCGACCCGGAAGGCGCGGATCAGGGCGGGCACGGTCTCCGAGCCCATGGTGTGCAGGAAGCCGAAGGAGACCCGGCCCGCCGTCGGGTCGGCGTCCGCCCGGACCGAGTCGGCGGCCTTCTCCACCTCGGCCAGGGCCCGTTCCGCCGAGCCGAGGAAGGTGCGGCCCGCCGGGGTGAGCGAGACCGTGCGGCCCCTGCGGGCGAACAGGGCGACGCCCAGGTCCGCTTCGAGCCGGACCATGGCCCGCGAGAGCGTGGACTGCGGGACGCCCAGCTCCTGTGCGGCCCGGGTCACATGCTCGTGCCGGGCGACCGCCTCGAAGTACGCGAGGCGAGGCGCGAGTACGGCCCGGATGTCTTCTTCGTAACTACTGGGTGACAGCCACGGCCCTGAGCTGCGTTCATGCGCCATGGGATTGATTATGGCGGTTTCGTGCATTGGACGCATGAAACGTCTCGCTCTACTTTCGACGTATGCCTCCCGCCAGTACCGGGGCATCCACCATCGCCGTGGATGCCTCTGCCCCGCAGTCCCCCGTCACCACCACCGCCGAGCCCGCCGCCGCCACCCATGAGCGTCTGGAGCCCGGCCGCCCCGGCTACCGCCGGATGAGCCTCGCCCTCTTCGCCGCCGGTGTCGCGGCCTTCGCACTCCTCTACTCCACCCAGGCGCTGCTGCCCGCGCTCTCCGCTTCGTTCGACGCGAGTGCCGGGCAGGCGAGCTGGACGGTCTCGGCGGCGACCGGGGCGCTGGCCCTGTTCGTGCTGCCGTTGAGCGCGCTCTCGGAGCGGTTCGGGCGGCGGCAGCTGATGACGGCGTCGCTGGCGATCGCGGTGCTCGTCGGGCTTCTGGTGCCCTTCGCCCCCTCGATGGGCGCGCTGATCGCGCTGCGCGCCGTCCAGGGTGCGGCGCTCGCCGGACTCCCGGCCTCCGCGATGGCGTATCTCGCGGAGGAGGTGCGGCCCAAGGCGCTGATCGCCGCGATCGGACTGTTCGTCGCGGGCAACAGCATCGGCGGTATGAGCGGGCGCATCCTCACCGGCTGGGTCGCCCAGGCCTGGGGCTGGCGCGCCGCGCTGGCGGCGGTCGGGCTGCTCGCGCTGGCGTGCGCCGTCGCGTTCCACTTCCTCATCCCGAAGGCCCGGAACTTCCGTCCCGGTTCGCTCAACCCGAAGGCCCTCGCGAAGACCGTCGCCACGCATCTGGCCGACCCGCTGCTGGTCCGGCTGTACGCGATCGGCGCGCTGTTCATGACGGTGTTCGGCGCGGTCTACACGGTGATCGGCTACCGGCTCGTCGAGGAGCCGTTCAGCCTGCCGCAGGGCGTCATCGGCTCGATCTTCCTGGTCTATCTGGTCGGTACGGTCTCCTCCGCCGCCGCCGGACGTCTGGTGGCCCGCCTCGGCCGCCGGGGCGCGCTCTATCTGGCGGTCTCCACCACGGCCGCCGGGCTGCTGCTCTCGCTGGCCGACCAGCTGGCCGCCGTCCTGCTGGGCCTGGTGCTGATCACGGCCGGCTTCTTCGCCGGGCACGCGGTCGCCTCGTCGTCGGTGAGCCGCACCGCGACGACGGGCCGGGCACAGGCCTCGGCGCTCTACCAGTCGGCGTACTACCTGGGCTCCAGCGCGGGCGGCACCCTGGGCGCGGTCGCCTTCCACGCCGGGGGCTGGACGGCGACGGTGGCCCTGGGGCTGCTCGCGGTCCTCGGGGTCGTCTCGATCACCCTGTACGGGACCCGGGTGGCGCGCGCGGAGCGGCGGGCGCTCGTCCCCGTCGCACGCTGAAGCGCAGGCGGGCGCTCGCCCCCGCCACGCGCTGAAGCACAACCGAGACATACCGGCGCGCAACCACCGCCCCCCTTCGCGCGTCTACCATGCGTAACCAACAACGCACTGTGGGCGAAGGGGAGTTGGCGCGCATGCGAGTCACGGCGAAGACATCCGGAAGACCTCTGCGGCGAGGGGTGGCCCTGTCCGTCGCCGGACTGGTGGCCGCTCCGGCCCTGGTCCTGGGCACCGGCACCGCCGCCCACGCGGCGTCCTGCACGAAGTCGGTGGGGCCGCACCAGAAGCAGGTCGAGAAGTTCCTGAAGCGGCCCGTGGACGGCAGGCAGTCGACGGCCGACTGCAAGGCGACCCAGAAGTTCCAGAAGAAGCACGGGATCACCCCCACCATCGGCTACGCCGGTCCGCTGACCTGGCGCACGATGAACACGATGCTCGCCCAGAAGGCGGCCGGGAAGAACCCCAACAAGGCGAAGAAGTGCCCCACCAACAAGGGGCGCATCGCCTGTGTCGACCTGACGCGGCAGCTGAGCTGGATCCAGGACGGCAAGAAGCTGACGTACGGACCGGTGCCGGTGCGGACCGGCCGGAACGGCGTCGAGACCCGGACCGGTTCCAAGAAGATCTACTGGCGCAACATCAAGCACTGGTCGACCATCTACAAGGTCTGGATGCCGCACTCCCAGTTCTTCGACGGCGGCCAGGCGTTCCACTCGGTCACCAAGTCCATGTACAACCCGCCGGGCTCCGGCGGCTGCGTCAACATGCGCCCCGCCGACGCGAAGGCATACTGGAAACTGCTGAAGAACGGCGACGACGTGTACGTGTACGGGCGCAAGCCCGGGACCTGAGCGACGCGCCGGGAGCACTTCCCGAGGGGTGCCGGACCCCGTGGCCGTGGCCGTGGCCATGGCGTGCGGCACCCCTTGTCCTCTTTCCGCCCCGGCTGTCAGTGGCCTGCGGTAGCTTCCGACGTACCGGGTGACGGATGCCACAGCGCGGCTGCGCGCGACAGGGGTGGAGCGATGAGCGATCTGACCACGACGACGGCCACAGGAGCGGCGGCGGGCGCCGGGGGCGCCGACGCCGCCGGGATCGACAGCCGCCTGGAAGGGCACCGGATCGAGCTGACGGGGTACTGCTACCGCATGCTCGGATCCGCCTTCGAGGCCGAGGACGCGGTGCAGGACACCCTGGTCCGGGCCTGGCGCAACTTCGACAAGTTCGAGGGCCGCTCCTCGCTGCGCTCCTGGCTCTACCGGATCGCCACCAACGTCTGCCTGGACATGCTGAACGCGGGCAACAAGCGGGCCCGGCCGGTCGACCTGACGGGCCCCACACCGCTCGCCCAGGCCGCGCTGAGCCCCCGCCCGGAGAACGTCTGGCTGGAGCCGATGCCCGACGGCCGGATCCTGCCCTCGGTCCAGGACCCGGCGGAGGCGGCCGTGGCGCGCGAGTCGGTGCGCCTGGCGTTCGTCGCCGCCCTCCAGCACCTGCCGCCCAAGCAGCGGGCCGTGCTGATCCTGCGCGAGGTCCTCGCCTGGAAGGCCGCGGAGGTGGCCGAGCTGCTGGAGACCTCCGTCGCCTCGGTCAACAGCGCCCTGCAGCGGGCCCGCGCCACGCTGACCGAGACGGAGGGCCGGGCGGGCGATGTGGCGGACCCCCTCGACGAGGAGCAGCAGAAGCTCCTGGAGCGCTATGTGAAGGCGTTCGAGGGATACGACATGACCGCCCTGACCGCGCTGCTCCACGAGGACGCGGTGATGACGATGCCGCCGTTCGACCTGTGGCTCCGGGGCACCGGGGACATCACGGGGTTCATGACCTCCATCGGCGCGTCGTGCGCGGGCTCCAAGCTGGTGCCCGTCCTGGCCAACGGCTCCCCCGGCTTCGCGCACTACAAGCCCGCCGAGGACGGGGACGGGTTCGTGCCGTGGGCGGTCCAGGTCATCGACATCCAGGACGGGGCGATCACCGGGATGCACTGCTTCCTGGACGTCCCGCGCTGGTTCCCGCTGTTCGGCCTGGCCGACCGGCTCCCGGCCGACGCGTAGCGGTCAGCGAGCGGGCCCGGCACCCCGCGGTACACGCGGGGCGCCGGGCCTCGGGTCGGCGCACCCGGGGCGCCGGGCCTCCACCGACCGCCGTACGCACGTAGGTGCGCGGCCGGCGACGGTACGGGGCCGGCGCCCGTGCGCGCCCGACGTCAGCGCGGGTCGGGCACCCGCCCCTCCGGGCCCGCCTCCAGGGTCACCACGTCGGCCAGACCCACCAGGTCCAGCAGCGAGCGGAGTTCGGGGGGCACGCGGCGCAGCCGCAGCGTGCGTCCGGACCGGCGGGCGACGAGCGCGAGGCGGGCCACCGCCTCGACCAGGGTCAGATCAGGCCGGATCACCCCGCCCACGTCGCAGTCCACCGCCGCGCCCGGGGCGAGGGCAGCCCCGCGCGGCTCGGCGAGGGCACGCTCCAGCTCGACGCAGAGGTCGGGTACGTCGGCGCGGCTGACCTGGCCGGTCACGGTCAGGGCGATCGGTTTCTCGGTATCCACACCAGGCAGACCGGACCGGCGGGCGAAATTCATCGGCCCCTCCGTGCGCCCCCTCCGTGCGGCCCCTCCGTGCGACCCCGCCACGGAGGGGCCGTTTTGCGACAACTGTGAGCTCCTGGCGCCTTGTGCATGAACCAACTCCCCCATGCTTCCCTCTAGTTCGGTGAACCGACGGTCCGCAGCCGTCGTTCCTGCGTCGCTGCGGACCGGCGGGACCGAGAAACCATCGAGTTCTCCAGGGGGAGAGTTGCGCAGACACGTGAGAACCGCGTGCATACCGGCGGTCGCCACTGCCGTGGCCGTGGCACTGGCGGCGGGCATGACCTCGTCCGCCGTCGCCCAGCCGGATCCCAGGGCGTCGTCCGACGCCCGGGCCCAGGACCGTACCCAGGACAGGGAGCTGCGTCGGCTGACTCTCGTCACGGGTGACCGGGTCACCGTCGACAAGCAAGGCAAGCCGGTCGCCTTCCGGCCCGCGAAGGGCCGGGAGAACATCCCGGTGCAGCGGATGAGCACCAAGGGGCACACACTCGTCGTTCCGGCCGACGCCCATCGGCTGATCGCCTCCGGCAAGCTCGACCGGCGGCTGTTCGACGTCACCGAGCTGAGCCGCCCGGAGAACCTCCGGGCCCAGCGCGACGGTCTGAAGCTGATCGTCGGCTACCGGGGCGAGCAGGCCGCCGCCGCGAAGGCGCAGGTCCGCGACGCGGGCTCCACCGAGGTGGGCCGGAGCCTGACAACGCTGAACGCCGAGTCGGTGACCACACCGAACGCCGACGCGCCGGCCATCTGGAAGGCGCTCACCGACCGGCGCGCGGGCGGTGAACGGGTCACCACCGCGCCCGGCATCGACCGGGTCTGGCTGGACGGGGTGCGCCGGGCGAGCCTGGACAAGAGCGTCCCGCAGATCGGCGCCCCGGCGGCGTGGAAGGCCGGGTTCACCGGCAAGGGCGTCAAGATCGCGATCCTGGACACCGGGACGGACGCCACCCACCCCGACCTCAAGGGCCAGATCCTCGCGGAGAAGAACTTCAGCGCCGCCAAGGACACCAAGGACCGGGTCGGCCACGGCACGCACGTCGCCTCGATCGCGGCGGGCACCGGCGCCAAGTCGGGCGGGAAGTTCAAGGGCGTGGCCCCGGACGCCAAACTGCTCGCGGGCAAGGTGCTCGACGACGACGGGTACGGCGAGGACTCCGGCATCCTGGCCGGAATGGAGTGGGCGGTCGCCCAGGGCGCAGACATCGTCAACCTGAGCCTCGGCGGGACCGACACCCCGGAGGTGGACCCGCTGGAGGCCGCGGTCGACAAGCTGTCGGCCGAGAAGGGCGTCCTGTTCGCCATCGCCGCGGGCAACGAGGGCGGCGGCGCGGGCACGGTGGGCTCGCCGGGCAGCGCGAACGCCGCGCTGACCGTGGGCGCGGTCGACGACCAGGACAGGCTGGCGGACTTCTCCAGCCGCGGCCCGCGGGTCGGGGACGGGGCGGTCAAGCCCGACGTGACGGCCCCCGGCGTGGACACCACGGCGGCGATCCCGTCCGGCTCGCTGATCGCGAAGGAGGTGGGCGAGAAGCCCGCCGGCTACGCGACGATCTCGGGTACGTCGATGGCCACCCCGCACGTCGCGGGCGCGGCCGCCCTGCTCAAGCAGCAGCACCCCGACTGGGCGTACAGCGAGCTGAAGGGCGCGCTGACCGCGTCCACGAAGCCCGGCGCGTACAACCCGTTCCAGCAGGGTTCCGGCCGGATCGCGGTGGACCGGGCGATCGCCCAGACCGTCGTCGCCGACCCGGTCTCGGTGAGCTTCGGGGTGCAGCAGTGGCCGCACACCGACGACGAGCCGGCCACCGAGAAGGTCACGTACCGCAACCTCGGCACGAGCGACGTCACCCTCGAACTGAAGGCGACGGGCACCGGCCCGGCGGGCAAGCCCGCTCCTGCCGGCTTCTTCACGCTCGGCGCGGACAAGGTCACCGTCCCGGCGGGCGGCACGGCGGAGGTGACGCTGACCGCCAACACCCGGCTCGGCGGCACGGCCGACGGCACGTACTCCGCGTACCTGGTGGCCACCGGCGGCGGCCAGACCGTGCGCACGGCCGCCGCGGTCGAGCGTGAGGTGGAGAGCTACGACGTCACGGTCAAGCACCTCGGGCGGGACGGCCGTCCGGCCGCCTACGCGGACAGCACGCTCTTCCGCTTCGACGCCGAGTCCGGCAACCCGTTCCTGAGCCCGCAGGTCGTCGACGGCACCGCGAAGATCCGGGTGCCCAAGGGCACGTACGTGGCCAACTCCACGGTCTACAACGACCCGGACGACGTCACCAAGGGCGCCGACTGGATCGCCCAGCCCAAGGTCGCGGTCACCAAGAACATCTCGTTGACGTTCGACGCCCGCAAGGCGAAGCCCGTGAAGCTCACGGTGCCGGACGCGAAGGCTAAGGCTCAGCTGTTCTCCCCGGACTACGTGGTGGAGGAGGCGAACGACACGGTCTCCTTCGGCTGGCTGATGGAGTCGCCGACGGGCATCCGCACGCTCCACGCCGGCCCGAAGATCACCGACGGTTCGCTCGCCCAGCACTGGTCGGGCACCTGGAGCAAGGGCGCGTCGACCGAGTACGACATCGCGGTCGGCGGCACGGTCAAGCAGCTCGCCACCGGCTTCGACCGGAAGTTCACCACGGCGCAGCTGGCCAAGGTGAAGATCACCATGGGCTCGGCCGCGCCGAAGAAGAAGGGTTCGATCACCGCCTTCCCTCTCCTGCCCACGCAGGGCGGCAGCTGGGCGACCTCGATCGATCAGAAGCTGCCCGGCACCCGCACGCTGTACGTCTCCACCGGGGACAAGGTGGCCTGGAGCTTCGACTTCGACCAGCAGGGCCCCCTCGACGCGGACGGCTGGCCGACGTACGAGGCCAACTACCAGGTCGGCAAGGAGGCGACGTACAAGGCGGGCAAGACGTACACGAAGTCCGTGAACACGGCGGTGTTCGGCCCGCTGGTGGACAAGGACTACGGCGTCGTCCGTGAGGGCAACGACATCACGGGCTTCCTCCCGCTGCTGGCCGACGGCCGGGGCAACGCGGGCGGGATGCTGTTCACGTCGGCCAAGACCGTCCTGTACCGCAACGGCAAGAAGCTCGGCCAGAACAGCGACCCGGTGGGCGGCGAGTCCTTCCGGGTCCCGGCGGGCGCGGCCGACTACAAGCTGACGACCACGGTCAGGCACAGCGCGAAGGTCAACCCGCTCTCCACCCGGGTGGACGCGGCCTGGACGTTCCGCTCGAAGAAGACCGCGTTCACCATGCTGCCCGTCTCCACCGTCCGGTTCACCCCGGCCGTGGGCGCCGACGGCCGGGTCAAGGCGGGCAAGACCGTCTCGGTGCCGGTGAAGGTGCACGGCGCGGCCGCGGGCAAAAACCTGAAGTCGCTGAAGACGTACGTCAGTTACAACGGCGGCAAGACCTGGAAGAAGGTCACCGTCAAGAAGGGCAAGATCACCGTCAAGAACCCGGCCAAGGGTAAGGCGATCTCCTTCTCCGCCAAGGTCACCGACAAGAAGGGCAACACCTCGTCGGTGAAGATCTACAGCGCGTACTTCGGCAAGTGACCCGGTACGTCCGGTAGTTCACGCTCGCATGACGGCGGCCCGCCGCACGGATCCTCTCCGTGCGGCGGGCCGTCCGCGTGTCAGCTGACCGGGAAGACGCTGGTGTCGATGACCAGCCCGAACGGCTCGGGAAGGGTCAGTTTCCGTCCGTACTCGACCGTTTCCAGGACCCGGTACGTACGGCCCTCCGGCTCGCCGTACAGCGTCGCGGTCGGGCGGCCGGAGTGCCACGGGTCGAGGAGCAGGAACAGCTCCACCCCGGCCTTGGCGTAGCCGTTCACCTTGCTGACGCGGTCGTGGTTGGCGTTGGCGCGGGAGGTGATCTCCACGACGAGCCGGGCCTCGTCGGCGGGGACGGTGCTGCGAGGCCCGGAGGCCACCGCACGGGGCACGACCACGAGGTCGGGGATGTAGATCCCGACCCGCCCCGGCAGCGAGAGGCCGAGGGTCTGGTAGATCTCCCAGTCCTCCGGGATGATGGTGTAGAGCCTGCGCTGGAGCAGGGCAGCGGTGGTGTTGTGGTCATTGGACGGCGGCGGCGACACGGTGACGATCTCCTCAATGATCTCCACCTTGCAGCCCTCGGGTGCGTCCGTCTCCTCCCAGATCCGGACGAGGTCGTCCCAGTCCTGACCGTGGCCCGGCACGGGTTCGCCGGTGAGTGCGCTCATGGCGGTCTCCTCCATCGGTACGTCACCTGGGGCCTCACGTCCGAGTCCAGCATGCCGAACGGGACCGGCGGCAGTCCACCGATCCCGTTCACCCATATGGGGAATCCGCAGGTCAGGCGATACGTTCCCGCACCACCGGCAGCGGTGCGAACGACGTGCCGGCCGGGGCGATGTCGTACGCCTCGGGCAGCGCCTTCAGCGCGTAGTCGAACTTCTCGGGGGTGTCCGTGTGCAGCGTCATGAGGGGCTGGCCCTCGGTGACGGTGTCGCCAGGCTTGGCGTGCAGCTCGACGCCCGCGCCCGCCTGCACCGGGTCCTCCTTGCGCGCGCGGCCCGCGCCGAGGCGCCAGGCGGCGACGCCGACGTCGTACGCGTCCAGGCGGGTCAGTACGCCGGAGGAGCGTGCGGTGACGATGTGCTGCTCGCGGGCGGTCGGGAGCGTGGCGTCCGGGTCGCCGCCCTGGGCGGAGATCATCCGGCGCCAGACGTCCATGGCGGAGCCGTCGGCGAGGGCCTTCTCCGGGTCGGCGTCCTTGAGTCCGGCGGCGTCCAGCATCTCGCGGGCGAGGGCGAGGGTCAGGTCGACGACGTCCCTGGGGCCGCCGCCGGCCAGCACCTCGACGGACTCGCGGACCTCCAGCGCGTTGCCCGCGGTGAGGCCGAGCGGGGTGGACATGTCAGTGAGCAGCGCGACCGTGCGCACCCCGCTGTCGGTGCCGAGCGCGACCATGGTGGAGGCCAGTTCGCGGGCGTCCTCGATGGTCTTCATGAAGGCGCCGGAGCCGACCTTGACGTCCAGGACGAGCGCTCCCGTGCCCTCGGCGATCTTCTTGGACATGATCGAGCTGGCGATCAGCGGGATCGCCTCGACGGTGCCGGTGACGTCACGCAGCGCGTACAGCTTCTTGTCGGCGGGGGCGAGGCCGTCGCCGGCGGCGCAGATGACGGCGCCGGTGCTGTCGAGGACGCCGAGCATCTCAGCGTTGGAGAGGTGGGCCCGCCAGCCGGGGATGGACTCCAGCTTGTCCAGGGTGCCGCCGGTGTGGCCGAGGCCCCGGCCGCTGAGCTGCGGCACGGCCGCGCCGCAGGCGGCGACCAGCGGGGCGAGCGGCAGGGTGATCTTGTCGCCCACGCCGCCGGTGGAGTGCTTGTCGGTGGTCGGGCGGGACAGCGCGTCAAAGTTCATCCGCTCGCCGGAGGCGATCATCGCGGCGGTCCAGCGGGCGATCTCGGTGCGGTTCATCCCGTTGATCAGAATCGCCATGGCGAGGGCGGACATCTGCTCGTCGGCGACCTCGCCGCGGGTGTAGGCGTCGATGACCCAGTCGATCTGCTCGGGGGTCAGCTCGCCTCGGTCCCGCTTGGTGCGGATGACGGAGATGGCGTCCATGGGAATCCTTCCGGCCGGGTGCGTACGCAAGAGTAAGAGTCCCCCCTGACTCTACGCGCATAGAGGGAGAGAGGAGCGGTGGCCCTTCCGGGAAAAGGGAAGGGCCACCGCCAGGAAATACGGGGTTCAGCCGAGGTGTTGCGGGCCGAAGGCCTGGGGCAGCATCTCGTCCAGCGTGCGTCGCCCGTCGGGCGTCTCCAGGAGCAGCTCCGGGCCGCCGAACTCGTACAGCAGCTGCCGGCACCTGCCGCACGGCACCAGGATCGCCCCGGTGCCGTCCACGCAGGTGAAGTGGGTCAGCCGACCGCCGCCGGTGGCGTGGAGCGCGGAGACCAGACCGCACTCGGCGCAGAGCGAGAGGCCGTAGCTGGCGTTCTCCACGTTGCAGCCGGTGATCGTGCGGCCGTCGTCCACCCGGGCGGCGACACCGACGGGATAGCGCGAGTAGGGGACGTACGCGCGGGACATGACGTCCCGGGCGGCCTCCCGCAGGGCTTCCCAGTCGGCCTCGCCGAAGGCCGCGGCGGGCGGGCCCCCGGCGGCAGGTGGGCCCCCGGCGGCGGGCGGCGTCACTTGCCCTCGCCCTTGCGGTACGACACGCCGTTGGCCTTGGGCATCCGCAGCCGTTGCGCGGAGAGCGAGAGGACCAGCAGCGTGGTGACGTACGGGGCGGCGTCGACGAACTGGCTCGGCACCTGGTCGGTCAGGAAGTACCAGGTGAACAGCAGCGCCGAGACGGCCGCCGCGATCACCGCGGAGACGTACTTCTTCTTGTACAGCTGCCAGATCACCGCGATGACCAGCAGGATCGCCAGCAGGAGCAGCATCGCGTGGACGTTCTCCGCACCGCCGCGCAGCTTGAGGCTGTCGGTGAAGCCGAAGAGTCCGGCGCCGAGCGCCATGCCGCCCGGCATCCAGTTGCCGAAGATCATGGCGGCGAGGCCGATGTAGCCGCGGCCGCCGGTCTGGCCCTCCTGGTAGATGCCGGTGGCGACGATCGCGAGGAACGCGCCGCCCAGACCGGCCAGACCGCCGGAGACCGTGACGGCGATGTACTTGTACTTGTACACGTTGACGCCGAGGGTCTCGGCGGCCACCGGGCTCTCGCCGCAGGAGCGCAGCCGCAGCCCGAACGGGGTGCGCCAGAGGATCCACCAGGTGGCGGGGATCAGCAGCAGGGCGACGACGGTGAGCAGGGACAGGCCGGTGACGAGCCCGCCGATGATCCCCGCGAGGTCGGAGATCAGAAACCAGTGTTGTTGTTGCAGGTCCTGCATCCAGTCCGAGAGCCCTGGAACGGTGATCCTGTCGATCGGATCGATGCGCGGGGACTGCTTGGAGGAGCCGCCCTGGATGCCGTCGAAGGCGAAGTTGGACAGGTAGCGGGTGACGCCGACGGCGAGGATGTTGATGGCCACACCGGAGACGATGTGGTTCACGCCGAAGGTGACGGTGATGACGGCGTGCAGCAGGCCGCCGAGGCAGCCGCCGAGGATGCCGAAGAGGACACCCACCCACGGGCCCCACTGGAACCCGGCCCAGGCGCCGAACCAGGTGCCGAGGATCATCATCCCTTCGAGGCCGATGTTGATGACGCCCGCGCGCTCGGCCCACAGACCGCCGAGTCCGGCGAGGCCGATCGGGACGGCGAGTGACAGGGCGCCGCGGACCTGACCGACCGAGGTGATGTCGTTGGCGCCGCTGATGAGGCGCACCAGCGAGATGAGGGCGAGCGCGCCCGCGATGATCAGCAGGACGACAGGCAGGGAGAGTTTGCGGCGGCCGTTGCCCTTCTTGGGGGCGGGACGTGCGGCGATGGTTTTGCTGGTGCTCACAGAGCCGCCTCCTTCTCGGTCGTGAGGGCGTGTCCGGCGGCGAGCTCCTCGCCGACCTTCTGCTGCTGGCGGCGGATGCCGTAACGGCGGACCAGCTCGTAGGAGACGACGACCGAGATCACGATCAGACCCTGCATGATCGTGGCGATCTCCTTCTCGTACCCGTACTGGTCCAGCGAGGCCGAGGACTTGTCCAGGAACGCGATGAGCAGGGCGCTGAGGGCGATGCCGAGCGGGTTGTTCCGGCCCAGCAGCGCGATGGTGATGCCGGTGAAGCCGATACCCGTGGGGAAGTCGAGGCTGTAGGTGTGGGTGTCACCGAGCAGCGTCGGCATGCCGGCCAGGCCGGCGACCGCGCCGGAGATCAGCATCGAGGTGAGGATCATCTTCTTGGCATCCACGCCGGATGCCTGGGCGGCGCTCTCACTGGCGCCGGTGGCGCGCAGGTCGAAGCCGAACCGGGTGCGGTTCAGCACGAACCAGTAGAGGAGGCCGCAGCCGGCGGCGACGAAGGTGAAGCCGTAGATCTCCCCCGCCATGTCGCCCATCGGCAGCCCCGGGAACCAGCCGGACTCCGCGATCTCACCGGTGGTCAGGTTGTTGGAACCGGCCGGCTGTTCGCCGAAGTTCTTCGGCAGGATCAACCAGGCGACCAGCGCGGTGGCGATCGAGTTGAGCATGATCGTCGAGACGACCTCGCTCACCCCGCGGGTGGTCTTGAGGAAGCCCGCGATCCCGGACCAGAACGCGCCCACGAGCATCGCGACGATCACGATCAGCGCGATGTGCAGCGGTCCCGGCAGGCTGACGCTCGCGCCGACCAGGGCGGCCACCATGGCGGCGAGGCGGTACTGCCCGTCGACGCCGATGTTGAAGAGGTTCATCCGGAAGCCGACGGCCACCGCGAGTGCGGCGAGGTAGTACGTACCCGCCTGGTTGACGATCAGGACCTGTACGTCGGCGTAGCTGGCCGACTCGAACATGATCCGGTACGGCTCGAAGGGGTGCTGCCCGGAGGCGAGCAGCACCACGGTCGTCAGCACGAGGGCGACGACCAGGGCGAGCACCGGGCCGGCGAAGCCCAGGATCAGCCGGTCCTTGTCGAATTTCTTCATCGGGCCTCGTCCTCCGGGCTTTCGAGGTGACCGGCGGCGGCGCCGGTCATGGCCGAGCCCAGTTCCTCCGGGGTGATGGTGGCCGGGTCGGCGTCGGCGACCAGTCGGCCGCGGTACATGACGCGCAGAGTGTCGGAGAGCCCGATCAGCTCGTCCAGGTCGGCCGAGATCAGCAGGACGGCCAGTCCTTCGCGGCGGGCCTCGCGGATCTGGTCCCAGATCTGGGCCTGGGCGCCGACGTCCACGCCACGGGTGGGGTGGGCGGCGATCAGGAACTTGGGCGCGTGGCTCATCTCCCGGCCGACGATCAGCTTCTGCTGGTTGCCGCCGGAGAGCGAGGCCGCGGTGACCTCGATGCCGGGAGTGCGTACGTCGTACTCGCGCACGATCCGCTCGGTGTCGGTGCGGGCCGCGCCGTTGTCCAGCAGCCAGCCGCGGCTGTTGGGCTTCTCGGTGACGTGGCCGAGGATGCGGTTCTCCCACAGCGGGGCGTCCAGCAGGACGCCGTGTCGGTGGCGGTCCTCGGGGATGTAGCCGATGCCGGACTCACGCCGCTTGCGGGTCGGCGCGTGCGAGATGTCGTCCGTGCCGAGCGTGATCACTCCGGCGTCCGGGTCGCGCATGCCCATGAGGGCCTCGATGAGCTCGGTCTGGCCGTTGCCCTCGACTCCGGCGATCCCCAGGACCTCGCCCTGGTGGATGGTGAAGTCGATGCCGGCGAGCACGTCGCGGACGGTGCCGTCGGGGTCGGTGACGGTGAGCTTCAGGTCCTGGACCCGCAGCATCGGCACGTCGGTGACGGTGGACTCGCGGGTCTCCGGGGAGGGCAGCTCGCTGCCGACCATCAGCTCGGCGAGCTGCTTGGTCGTGGTGGAGGCCGGGTCGGCGGTGCCCACGGTCGTACCGCGGCGGATCACCGTGATCTCGTCGGCGACGGAGAGCACCTCGCCCAGCTTGTGCGAGATGAAGATGACGGTCAGTCCCTCGGCCTTGAGCTCGCGCAGGTTGGCGAAGAGCGCGTCGACCTCCTGCGGCACGAGGACCGCGGTCGGCTCGTCCAGGATCAGGATGCGGGCGCCCCGGTAGAGGACCTTGAGGATCTCCACGCGCTGCCGGTCGGCGACCCCGAGGTCCTCCACGAGCGCGTCGGGCCGGATGCCCAGACCGTACGCGTCGGAGATCTCCGTGATCTTCTTCCGGGCGCCTGAGCCGATGCCGTACAGCTTCTCGCCGCCGAGGACGACGTTCTCCAGGACGGTGAAGTTGTCGGCGAGCATGAAGTGCTGGTGCACCATGCCGATGCCGCGCTGGATGGCGTCGCCCGGGTTGGAGAACGAGACCTGCTCGCCGTCGATCGCGATGGTGCCCTCGTCCGGCTTCTGCATGCCGTAGAGGATCTTCATCAGGGTGGACTTGCCGGCACCGTTCTCACCGACGAGCGCGTGGACCGTGCCCTTGCCGATGGTGATGTCGATGTCGTGGTTGGCGACGACGCCGGGAAAGCGCTTGGTGATGCCGTGCAGTTCTACGGCAGGGGGACTGCTGGACGCGTTGATGACGCACTCTCCTTGGCCGGACAGGAGCGGGGGCGGAGGGGCTGGGGGTGTCGGAGACCCCCTGGGGGGCGGGGGTGAAGTTATCGCGCCGGAGGGCTGTCTACACGCGTAGCGCTGCCGAATCGTGAAACACGGGTGCACGTCACGGTCCGGACGCGCGGTCCGGACCGGGTGGGAGAGCGCTGCGAGAGGCGGATCTTCTTCGAGTGGGGCTGTGGGAGGCCCGGCCGTCGGGCGGGGATGGGCCCGGGCCCTGTCCCTCCGCCGGCCGAAGTGCGGCGCGGGGACGGACAGGGCCTGGGGAAACCAGCCGTTCGGCAGGAGGGGCCGAGTGCTTACGGAGCGGTCTTGACGGTGATCTTGCCGTCGATGATCTCCTGCTTGGCCTTGTCGACGGCCGCGATGACGTCCGTCATCTTGGTGAACGCCGGGTTGGACATCGACAGGCCGACGCCGTCCTTGTCCAGGCCGTAGCGGATCTCACCGGTGGTCGGCTTGCCGTCCTGGACCGACTTGATCAGGTCGAACACCGAGTCCTCGACGTCCTTGGTGACGGAGGTCAGGATGGACTCCTTGTAGGCCGCGAGGCCCTTCTGCTGGTACTGGTCGGAGTCGACGCCGATGTTCCACTTGCCCGCCTTGGAGGCGGCCTCGATGGCACCGGAGCCGGCCAGACCGGCGGCCGAGTAGATCACGTCGGCCTTCTTGTCGAGCTGCCCCTGCGCGGCGGCCTTGCCGAGGTCGGGCTTGGAGAAGCCCCCGAAGTCCGGCGGCTGCGTCAGGTACTGCGGAAGCACGTTGACCGAGGCGTCGGTGTCCTTGACGCCCTGGACGAAGCCCGCTTCGAACTTCTTGATCAGCGGGGTCTCGACACCGCCGATGAAGCCGACCGTCTTCGACTTGGTGACCTTGGCGGCTGCGACGCCGGCGAGGTAGGAGCCCTGCTCCTCGTTGAAGACGATGTTGGCGATGTTGTCGCCGGTCACCGAGGCGTCGTCGATGATGCCGAAGGTGGTCTTCGGGAACTTCGGCGCGACCTTCTTGATGGCGGGCGCGTAGGCGAAGCCGACGCCGATCACCGGGTTGTTGCCGGAGCGGGCCAGCTCGGTGAGGCGCTGGACCTTGTCCGCGTCGCCCTCACCGTCGGAGGGCTCGGCCTCGCTGCCCTTGACGTCGAGTTCCTTCTCCGCCTTGGCGAGTCCGGCGTAGGCGGCGTCGTTGAACGACTGGTCGCCACGGCCGCCGATGTCGTAGGCGATGGCGGCCTTTTCGCCGCCCGAGTCGGAACCTGCGTCCGACGACGATTTTCCGCCACAGGCGGTGGCACTGAGAGCAAGCGCCGCGGACGCAATGCCCACGGTGGTGATCCTGGTGATCCGGCGCAAGGGAAGGCTCCTTCAAACCTGACCGAAGCGCCTCTTCCGGCGCTGGTTTCGCGGCGATCGTAACGCGCGTAGATGTCAGATAAGAGCACGTACGGAAGCCGTTATCGGATCGTCGTGAACAGAAGGCCTCCCGCAGGTCCACGAACGGCCCACGAAGCCTGTGTCAACGCTGCGCTAACGGTTCCCGTCGAACAGGGCCGCGGCGGTGAACAGCTCGACTCCCACGGTGATGGCTTCCTCGTCCACGTCGAAGTTGCCGCGGTGCAGGTCGAGCCCGCGCGTGTCGCCCGAGGTCCGGACGCCGAGGCGGGCCATCGCGCCGGGCACCCGCTCCAGGTACCAGGAGAAGTCCTCGCCGCCCAGGCTCTGCTCGGTGTCCTCGATCGCGTACGATCCGCGGCGCTCGGTCATCGCGGCGTCCAGCAGGCCGATGGACTCGGCGTCGTTCACCACGGGCGGCACACCGCGCACGTAGTTGATCACGGTCTTGGCCCGGTGCATTCCGGCCACCTCGTCGATGGCGGAGTGCACCAGGTCGGGGGCCGCGCGCCAGGCGTCCAGGTCCAGGCAGCGGACGGTGCCGGAGAGCTCGGCGTGCTGCGGGATGACATTGGGGGCGTGCCCGGTCTCCAGCCGCCCCCAGGTCACCGCGAGCCCGGAGCGGGCGTCGACCCGGCGGGCGAGCAGCGCGGGCACGTCGACGGCGATCCGGGCGGCGGCGGTGACCAGGTCGGTGGTCAGATGCGGCCGGGCGGTGTGCCCGCCGGGACCGTCGAGCGTGACCTCCAGCCGGTCGCAGGCCGAGGTGATGGCCCCGATCCGCAGCCCGATCCGCCCGACGTCCACCTTCGGGTCGCAGTGCACGCCGATGATCCGCCCGACGCCCTCCAGCACCCCGGACTCGATCGCGTCGAGCGCGCCGCCGGGCAGGACCTCCTCGGCGGGCTGGAAGATCAGCCGCACGGCGTGGGGCAGCAGCCCCTCCCGGTCGAGACCGGCGAGCACGAGCCCCGCCCCGAGCACGGTGGTGGTGTGCACGTCGTGCCCGCAGGCGTGCGCCCGGTCGGGCACGGTGGACCGGTAGGGCACGCCCGCCTTGGTGTCCGGGATCGGCAGCGCGTCGATGTCCGCCCGCAACGCCAGCATGGGCGTCACCCCGTCCCACTCCCCCACGTCGCACATGAGCCCGGTCCCGACCGCGAGGACCTTCGGCTCGAGCCCGGCCTTCTCCAGCCGGTCCTTGATGGCCGCGGTGGTGCGGAACTCCTGGTTGCCCAGCTCGGGATGCATGTGCAGATCCCGGCGGAAGGCGATCAGCTCGGCACGCAGTTCGTCGGAGAGCCTGCCGGGCAGCGCACCTCCCCCGGACTGGCCGGCCGGGTTGTGGGGGCGGGAGGCGCGGGACTTCAACTGGTTCACCCTAGGAAGGGTAGGCCCCTTGCCCCCTCAACTGACCACAGATCAACAAAACTTCAGCCGCTCAGGCGAACAAACTTCGTGTGAGGACGTGTGACGCTGGGTGGTTGCGGGTATACCCGTTCGTCTTCCGGACCGGGGTCCGTGCGCTTGAGGTCGCGGTCAGCGAGGAGCGGCGAGGTGCCCGTCGCGAGACGGCGAACGTCTCCACCCACGACGACTGGCCCGCGACACCCCCTACAGGGGCGATGCCCTGTCCGGACGTTCTGCGACACGCCTCGAACGCTGTCCCGCGATGGCCGCTCACGGCTCCGGAACGGCGGGGTGCCGTCCATCATCCGCAGCAGCTTCCGGACCCCGGAGACGCTCCTCAACAGCCTTCCCACGTCCTGCTCCGCATCAGATCGTCGCGCTGGGGCGTGACCGGCTGATCGACCGGGCCTGGTCATCAGCGTGTGATGACGCATGGACCAAGATGTGACCACTGTGTGTTCGGACACATAGTGGTCACATCTCTATCCCGTGCTCTCCACACTCGTACGATGAGTGATCGTCGACAGGCATCACACGAACCTCTTGTGCTCCCCCCGTCGCACACGTATCGACGCGTGGGGCGCGAGGCCCGGCGTCCAGGCCTCGGAAGGTTCTTCCATGTCTTCTGTCTCGCGCCGTGCTGCCCTGGGCATTCTCGGGGTCGGGGCGGTGGGTGCCACCGGGCTGGTCTACGACTATGTGAACGATGACGTTCCGACCGATGTCCTGCCCACCCGCGCCGCCAGCCGCACCGGCAAGAACCCCGTGGTCACCGAGAACGCCCGCAGCGGCACCCGCGCCTGGCAGATCGAGGGCGACGAGACGCGCGCGGCGAACGACCGGGACGGGCAGATCCAGGGGTACGCCTCCACGACCTCGGCCGCGGCCGGGGAGTCGGTGGCTTTCCACGTATCGGTGCGCCCGGCCCAGGAGTTCACTGTCGCGGTGCACCGGATGGGGTACTACGGCGGGCAGGGCGGCCGTGAGGTGGCGCAGAGCCCCGCGTTGCGCGGTGTCGCCCATGCCGTGCCGGAAGCCCATCCGGAGCACGGGATGATCGACTGCGGCTGGCCCGTCTCCTGGACCCTGGACATCCCCGACAACTGGGTCTCCGGTATCTATCTCGCGGTGTTCACGACGAAGGACGGACACCGCGGCAGTACGCCGTTCGTCGTCCGGGAGACCGAGCGGGCGTCGGACATCCTGGTCGTTCTGCCCTTCACGACCTACCAGGCCTACAACGCCTGGCCGCAGGACGGGCGGACCGGCAAGAACCTCTACAAGGGATTCGACGCCCAGGGGAAGAACGGGGGGAACGTCGAGCGTGCCCTCAAGGTGTCGTTCGACCGCCCGTATTCCGACGGCGGACACCCTCTGTGGTTCGAGATGGACAGCAGTCTCGCCCGGTGGGCCGAGATGTCCGGCTACGACGTCACCTACGCCTCCAGCCTCGATCTGCACGAGGGCCGGGTCGATCCCACGAAGTACGCGGCCATGGTCTTCCCCGGGCACGACGAGTACTGGTCCCGGCAGATGCGTGACGTCGCCGAGAAGGCCGTCACCTCGCGCACCCATCTCGCGTATCTGGGCGCCAACAACATCTACTTCCACATCCGCATGGAGAAGTCGCCGTCAGGCACCGAGAACCGCGTCGTCGCCTGCTACAAGCAGGACCCCGACCCGACGCCGGACGAGCACGGTCCGACCGTGCGCTGGCGCGATCTGGAGAAGAAGCGCAAGCACGCCGAGCAGCGTCTGCTCGGCGTGCAGTACAACGGCATGCTCGCCAAGCCCGTACCGCTCGTCGTGCGCCGGTCCGACCACTGGCTGTGGAAGGGCACGGGACTCGCCGACGGCGACGAGATACCGGACCTCATCGGTATCGAGGCCGACGGTCGCGACCGCAAGACCAAGCTGCCGCGCAGGGCGGCCCAGCAGTTGCTGTCCCACTCGCCCTACCCGGACAGCATGGGGCGCGGTGAGCGGATCCAGAACACCAGCCTGGTCCAGCACCGCGACGGGACCATGGTGTTCGTCGCGGGCACCTTCTTCTGGCCGCTGGCGCTCATCTCCCCCGACCACATCGACAGCCGGATACAGACGGCGACCAGCAACCTCTTCGACCGGATGCTGACCCGCACCGTACGGGCGTAGGTCCTGTCGTCGAACTCCCGCCGTCGCCCGGAGGGCGGCCCCGCGGGGGCAGGTGCGTGCTCTCGGCGTGCCGGGCGCACGTCCTCGTACTGGACGTACTCGGGCGGGTGCCCGGTGCGGCGAGAGTGCGTGCAGGGCGCCGCGGGGCAGACGGCAGCTCGACGACAGGGCCTGGCCCTCAGGTCGCCACCGACGACAGCCGCTGCACCCCCCGCGCCGTCTCCGTGACCCCGCTCAGGAAGCCCTGGGCGCGGGGCGAGGCCGTGGCGCGGAGCCATTCCGGGGCGATGTCGCAGACCGCGACGTTCACGCCCGTGCCGGCCAGGGCCAGCGGGAGGGTGTGGACGACCGTGGAGGGGAAGCTGACGATCGTGCGGCCGATGGGGCCGCGGCGGGCGATGAGCTCCAGGGGGAGGTCCGGGCGGACGATTTCCAGGCCGGTGGCGGCTTCCAGGGCGTGGAGCTTCTCGGCGGACTCGCGGCGGTGGGCGAAGTAGCGGGTGGCGCCGTGGGCGCGGGCCAGGGCCGTGACCGCCTCCTGGTACGGGACGGGGTCGACGACGCCCGTCTCGACCAGGGAGGTGCCGACCAGGTCCGCGCCCTTGCCGATGCTGGGCGGGCCGAAGCGGGCGCGGGTCCAGGCGAAGGTGTTCGGGGTGACCGCGATGCCGGGCGGAGCCTCGACCGGCATCGCGGTGAACACCTCGACCGTGTGGTTCGCCGTCGGGGTGAATCGGCGGCGGGCCGTCGCCGTGACCGGGGCCAGGACCAGTTCGCGCGGTCCCGTGCGGCCTCCTCGGCGGTGCCAGCGCGTCAGGCGCTCGCCCCGGGCCAGTTGGGCGACGAACTCCATGGTGGCCGTGCCGTCGTCGACCACCGTGAGGCGGTCGGCGCGGACGAGGGTCAGCAGGAGCTGCACATAGCGGGAGAACGGGTCGCCGATCACTATGTGGTCCGCACGTCTGACCAGGCCGGCCAGGGCGCGCAGGGCCTTCAGGGGGGCGCCGGACTCGCCGCGCGCCTCCTGCCAGCGGACGGTGACGCCCTCGTCGCGGGCCAGCTCCGCCATCCGGCGCAGCTGACCGCGCGACATCGGGTCGACCGGGGGGAGGACGACGACCGTGGTGTCGGCCGGATCGTCTCCCCCCTGGGTGTGAACCCACTCCAGGACGTTCAGGAGCTGGACCGGGCTCTCGACGAAGGCGAGGTTCACCGGTCGGCGCTCAGACCGCGACCGGCTCGGGGGCCGGCGCGTTCTCGGTCTCGGCGACGACGCCCGCGACCCGGCGGAGCTTCTTCATCGGGCCGAGCTCGGACTCGTACACCTTCTTGACGCCGTCACCGAGGGAGGCCTCGATGGTGCGGATGTCGCGGACCAGGCGGGTCAGGCCCTGCGGCTCGACGGAGGCGGCCTGGTCGGAGCCCCACATGGCGCGGTCCAGGGTGATGTGGCGCTCGACGAACGTGGCGCCGAGCGCGACGGCGGCGAGGGTGGTCTGGAGGCCGGTCTCGTGGCCGGAGTAGCCGATCGGGACGTTCGGGAACTCCTGCTGGAGGGTGTTGATGACCCGCAGGTTCAGCTCCTCGGCCTTCGCCGGGTACGTGGAAGTGGCGTGGCAGAGCAGGATGTTGTCGCTGCCGAGGACCTCGACCGCGTGGCGGATCTGCTTCGGGGTCGACATGCCGGTGGAGAGGATGACCGTGCGGCCGGTGGCGCGCAGGGCGCGCAGCAGCTCGTCGTCGGTGAGGGAGGCGGAGGCCACCTTGTGGGCGGGGACGTCGAACTTCTCCAGGAAGGCGACGGCCTCGGTGTCCCACGGGGAGGCGAACCAGTCGATGCCGCGCTTGGCGCAGTGCTCGGCGATGGCGGTGTACTCGGCCTCGCCGAACTCGACGCGGTGGCGGTAGTCGATGTACGTCATCCGGCCCCAGGGGGTGTCGCGCTCGATGTCCCACTGGTCGCGCGGGGTGCAGATCTCCGGGGTGCGCTTCTGGAACTTCACGGCGTCGCAGCCGGCTTCGGCGGCCGCGTCGATCAGCGCGATGGCGTTGTCGAGGTCGCCGTTGTGGTTGATGCCGATCTCGCCCGTGATGTAGACGGGGTTGCCGGGGCCGGCGGTGCGGGTGCCGAAGGTGCGCAGGCGGGAGGTGCTCATGGTGGTGCTTCCTTACTCGGTGGGGACTGTGGGGACAGAGGGAGTGGTGGTGAGGGTGGGGCCGAGCAGCCAGGCCGCGATCTCGCGGATGGCGCCGTAGCCGCCGGGGGTGGTCGTGACGGCGCGCGCCGCGGCGCGTACCGAGTCGTGGGCGCTCGCGACGGCGACGGGCCAGCCGGCGAGCGAAAAGCAGGGCAGGTCGTTGACGTCGTTGCCGACGTAGAGGACCCGGTCGGGGGCGATGGACTGCTCGTCGCACCACCGCTTCAGCGCCTCGTCCTTGCGGTCGATGCCGTGCAGGACGGGGATCTGGAGCTTGCGGGCTCTGGCCGCGACGACCGGGTTCTGCTCGGTGGAGAGGATCAGGAGGGGGACTCCCGCCTTGCGCAGCGCGGCGATGCCCAGGCCGTCGCCCCGGTGCACGGCGACCGTCTCGCGGCCCTCGGAGTCGATCATGACCCGGTCGTCGGTCTGGGTGCCGTCGAAGTCCAGGACGACCGCGTCCACGTCCGCGAGGGAGGGCAGCGGGGAGGGGTCCAGGAGCGGGGCGAGCGCGCGGGCGCGGGCCAGGTCGTGCGGGTCGTCGATCTCCAGCACCCGCGCCGGGTCGGTGGGGACCAGGGCGGTGTGGCCGAAGAAGCGGTGGCGGTGGGTGCGGAAGCCCGCCGCGTCCATCGCGTAGGCGGCGCCGGTCTCCAGGTGGTCCTGGGGGCGGTCCTGGCGGCGGGGGCGTACGGACTTGTCGTGGTTGACGCCGTACGTTCCCTCCTCGACCGCGTGCCCGTCGCGCCAGACGAAGCCGTGGAACGGGGCGACCGTGACGGCCGTGTCCGCGCCCTCGTGGGCCACCGCCCTGGCGACGCCGTCGATGTCCTCGCGGGAGACGAACGGGCTGGTGCACTGGACGAGGAGGACCACGTCGACGCTCCGGGCCCGCTCGGCCTCGTAGACGTCCATCGCGTGCAGCACGGCCGCTTCGCTGGTGGCCGTGTCGCCCGCGATGGCGGCGGGGCGCTCGACGCAGTGCAGCCGGTGGGCGGCCCGCAGGTCGGCGGCGGCGCTCCGGGCGGCCTCCGCGATCGCCCCGTCGTCGGTGGTGACGACGACGTCGGTGACCTCGGGGGCGGCGAGCGCGGCACGGACGGCGCGGGCGACCAGGGGGATGCCGCCGACCTCGGCGAGGTTCTTGGCGGGGACGCCCTTGGATCCGCCGCGGGCGGGGATCACGGCGAGGACGGTCGGGGGCGGTCGCATCGTTGTCCCTGGGGTCATGGTGGCTGCTCCTGGAGTCGTGGGCCCCGAGGCCCCGGGGGTTCCCGCGGGGGTGGTCACAGCTCCCCCATCCGGCGGATCACGGGGGCGACGCGCTGGACGCCCTGGCGGTAGGCGCCCCGGGCCGCGTTGCGGACGGTTTCGCGCACCGCGCCCCGGACCCGGCCGGGCTCCTGCGGTGCGGCGGCCCCGGGCAGGGGCGTGCCGTCGGGGGCCAGGTGGTGGCGGCCGAGGATTCCGGGGAGGTAGCCGGGGGCGGTGGCGGGTGTGTAGTAGGGGGCCAGTGGCGGGAGTTGGCCGGTGGCGAGGAGGCCGGTCACCTTGGCGCGGGCCGTGTCGTAGGCGGTGCCGTACGAGCCGTCGGCGGCGACGCCCTGACCGGCCAGCCACTGGCCGTCGGGCCGGGGGCGAATCCCGCCGTCGAGCCGGTCCCAGGAGGTGAGGAGCCCGGAGCCGACGAAGTGGTGGTTGCCGAGCGTCTCGCGGACGCCGAGGTCGGTGAGGACGGCGGTCGGGATGCGGCGGTGGAGGGACTCCAGCGCGGCGGTCGAGGAGACCGTGACGAGGAGGTCGGTGCGGTCCAGTACCTCGCCCATGTGCCCGTACACCAGGCGGAAGTTGGGCGGCAGCCCGCCGGGCAGCTTCTGCGCGAGCTTCTGGTAGGGCAGTTCCTCGATGTGCGTGGTGTGCTCGCCGGGCTTGGAGCGCAGCTTCAGCAGCACCTCACGGCGCGGATGCAGCCGGGCGTGCTCGACGAGCCTGCGGAGCAGGTACGTACGGTCGGCGCGGGAGGCCGGCACGGAGGGCTGGGCGGCGAACACCACCGTGTCGCGGCCCTCTTCGGGGCGGTACGGGGCTCCGCCCAGGAAGGGGAGGGCTGCCTCCGTGACGGCCGAGGCGTCGGCGCCCACTCCCTCGTACACCGCGCGGAAACGCTCCGCGTCGTGGGCCGAGTTGGCGAGGACGACGTCCGCGCCGTGGCGGAGGAGGAGCCCGTCGGCGAGCTTCTCGTAGACGACGCCGACGTATCCGGTGACGACGACGGGCCGGCGCGGCAGGCCGAGGGCGGCGAGACCGTGCAGCATGGCCTGGACGCCGCCGCCGACGAGGGCGAGGACGACGAGGTCGTACCCCTCGTCGCGCACGGTGTGCAGGAACTCGACGGCGGTGACCTCGCGGACCCGCCCTGCGTCGATCCCGACCTCGCCGACCTCCGCGAGCTGGCGGGGCGTCGGGGTGGCCCGGCCGCGCAGCAGCAGCCCGCTGACCTCGACGGGCCGCGCGTCCGGGCCGTCCGCACCGGCGGTCAGGCGGCGCGCGGTGAGCGCGCCCCATTTCCACCGGGTGTCGGAGTCGGCGAGGACGGCGACCCGCAGCGCCGGTCGGGGCGCGGCGGGGGTTTCGGCCGGTACGGCCTCATTGCTGGTACGTGGGGGCACGTCCTAGAAGTTAGGAAGGCATTTCGATGCGCGGCCCAACGTGATGGCAACAGATGGTTAACAGCGAGCCGACGATTGGGGGGACGGACCGAAAAGGGCCTCAATTCCGGTTCCGGCAAAGGTGATTCACCTGAGCGACGGGCGTTGTTCACCTCCTGGGCGCATTACGGAAAAGGAATGAGCCGGAGCCGCACCTAACGTGATGCGCGTGGTTAAGCTCTCCGTCATCGTGCCGTTCTTCAACGTGCGGGCCTACGCGCCCGACACGCTCAGAAGTCTGCGGGCCAACGCCCGCGAGGACTTCGAGTTCCTTCTCGTCGACGACTGTTCGACCGACGGGACACCCCAGCTGCTGCGCCGGGCCGCCGACGAGATCCCCGGGGCCGTAGCCCTGCGGCACGAGGTGAACGGCGGTCTGGCGACCGCGCGCAACACCGGTCTGGAGGCCGCCCGCGGCGAGTACATCGCTTTCCTGGACGGCGACGACTGGCTGGCCCCCGGGCACTACGAGCGGCTGGTGGCCCGGACCGAGGCGCTGGGCTGCGACTTCGTGCGCACCGACCACGTCCAGGTGAACGGCAGGTCGCGGACCGTACGCCGGGTGCCGCACGGGCCGCACGGGGTGGTGAGCGACCCCCGGGCCGCGATCCTGCCCGCGCACCGCACCACGTCGGTGGACTACGCGTTCGCCTGGGCGGGTCTCTACCACCGGCGGCTGCTGGACCGGGGGCTGCTGCACTTCACCGACGGGCTGCGCACGGCCGAGGACCGGCCGTGGATCTGGCGGCTGCACCGGGAGGCGGAATCCTTCGCCGTCCTGGGCACGCTCAGCCATTTCTACCGGCGCGGGGTGGCCACGTCGCTGACACAGATCGGCGATGTGCGCCAACTCGATTTCCTGCGCGCTTTCGACCAGGTGATCGCCGAGACGGCCGCCGACCGTGACGCGGACGCTCTGCTGCCGAAGGCCGTGCGCACGTATTGCGCGGTCATCGCCCACCATCTGGGCGCCCTCGGAAAATTCGAACCGGCCGTGGCCCGCGAACTGAAGTCGCGCGGCGCGGCGGCCCTGGGACGCCTGCCGCAGCCTCTGCTGGACGAGGCTCTCGACGCCATGGACGTGACACGAGCGACCCGGGTGCGCAGGCTGCGCCGCCGCATGGTCGCCACGAAGGGGGCCTCGGCCGCATGACCATTCGGATCTTCCACGCCTCCTCGCCCGCCGCGACGGTGCTGCTCGCCGCGGCGGTCGACGCGGGCTGCTTCACCGGGCCCGACCGCCGGATCCTGCTGCTGTCCCGGACGGGGCCGGCCCCGGAGGCCGTCGCCGGCGTCACGGAGACCGCCGGTTTCGAGCGGCTGCGCGCCCGGTTCGACGAGGTCCGCTCGTGGAACGACGCGGTCTTCCCCTTCCACCCGGCCGGCTGGCTGCCCCGGGCCGACGACGCCCCGCTGTGGGAGCGCCACTTCCGGCGCGCCTGGGGTCTCGGCGACGAGGAGCTGGAGCTGGTCGTGGACTCCCCGCACGCCGGTCCCGCCCGCGCCCTCACCCAGATCTTCGCCGGTGTCCCGGTCGATGTGTACGCGGAGGGGCCCGGCGGCTACGGCCCGACCGGGGAGAAGATCCCCCCGCTGACCGGGGTCCGGGTGCGGCGGCTGCTCCATCCGGACCTGGTTCCCGGGGCGCGCCTGTTGTTGCTGGGCGAGTACGGGGTGGAGCAGCGGACCGTGCCGGCCGAGGCGATCACCGAGGTCGTCGCAGAACTGGCGGACGCGGCAGTGGAGTTGCCCGCCGTGGAGTCGCCCGCGCTGCTGCTCGGGCAGGATCTCGCGGGGGCCGGGCTGATCACGGTGGCCGAGGAGGCGGGGCTGCGGCTGGAGATGGTGCGCGGGGCCGCGGCCCTCGGCCACCGCCGGCTGGTGTTCGCGCCGGACCCGTACGCCCCCTGGGAGGACCCGGCGGAGCTGCGCGCCGAGGCGGACCTGCTGGGCGTCGAGCTGACCGTGCTGGACACCGCGCGGCCCGTCGTGGCCGATGTGCTGCTGCACCGGCTGCGGCCCGCGCTGGTCGTCGGCTGCACCTCGGCCGCCCTGTTCGGGGCGGCCCGGTTCCACGGCCTCCCGGTGGCGACCGCCGGCACGGGGCTGCTCCTGGAGCGGCTGACCCCGTACGAGAACGCCGAGCGGATACCGGCGACGCTAGCCGACGCCCTGTTTCCGGGGCTCGGTGACGCGGAGGCGGTCGCCGCGCAGCCGCCGTACTCCGGTGCGGAGATGCCGCACAACGGTGCGCAGCCGCCGTACACCGGTGTGGAGATGCCGCGCAACGGTACGGAGATGCCGTACGCCGGAGCGGAGTTGGACGGTCTACTCGCGGCCGTCGGCTTCGCGATGCGGCCGAGGGTCCGCCCTGATCTGCGCGCGGCGGCCGAGCGCTATCTGTCCACGCACCTGGACGACCACACCTGGCGCTACTTCAAGCGCCGCCGCCTGGCCTCGCTCGCACTGCCCGGAGTGGTCCCGGCCCGGCTGGCGTTCCTGCGGAGCAGTCCGGCCCTGCGCCGGGTGGCCCGGCGGGCCAGGGCGTTGCGGAACGGCCGGGGCTGAGCAGCGGCTGGGGGGGGGTGGGGAGTCCCTCCCGGCGGACGCGGCAGGGTCAGCCCAGCACCTTGCTCGCGCCCGCGCGGCCCCACAGCATGGCCGCGCCGAACGACAGCGCCGTCGTGGCCACCGTGATCCCGGCCACGAGCGCGGCGGCGGCCGGGCCTCCCAGGTCCGCCCGGACGAAGGCGTCGGTGAGGACGCCGAGCACGAGCACGTGCACCAGGTAGGCCCCGAACGACGCGTCGGCCAGCCGGGTCAGGGTGGGGCGCAGCCGCTCCGGGACGCGCAGGCCGTGCAGGGAGATCAGAACGCCGCAGCTGAACAGCGCCACCAGGACGTGGGCGTACGGGATCGCGTAGTGCACCTCGTGCTGGTACGCGATCACCCCGGCCAGTCCGGCCGCCGCGAGCAGCAGCCACGGGAGCCGCCGTCGGCCGAACGTACCGGCAGGGGCGGCGAGCAGCAGCGCCCCGAGCACCGCGTAGATCAGCTGGTACGGCCCGAACGCCCAGCCGAAGCGGGGCAGTTCACGGCCGGTGGCCTCGGCCAGGTCACCGAACAGCGACGGCGCGGACGCCAGGACCAGCAGCACCGCGCCGAGTCCCCACGGCCGCTTGCCCGACCTGACCAGCACGATCAGGCCCAGGACCATGATCACGGGGAGGTAGGCGTAGAGGTACCAGAGGTGGTAGGCGGGGCGGACCGAGGCGAACACGGAGTCCAGCGCCAGCTCGCCCACCGGGTCGTCGTTGGTTCCGCGCAGCCTGCCCCAGGCGAGGTAGAGCGCCGTCCAGACGGCGAGGGGCACCACGATCCGCACGATGCGCCGCCGCAGCCGTGCGCCGTCCTTCGGCGGGGCCCCGACCAGGACCACCCAGCCGGCGATGGCGAAGAAGAGGGGCACGGCGAAGCGGCCGACGGAGTCGGCGGTCAGCCCGGCCCAGTAGGTGCCGGACCCCTGCGAGGCCGTCCGGCCCACGGCGTTCACGAAGGCCGATCCGGCGTGCAGGCCGATCACACCGACCGAGCAGAGCAGCCGGATCAGGTCGATGTCGTAGCGGTGCTCGCGGACGGGACGGGGGGTCTCCGGGACCGTCGGGGCGGGGGCGGGGGGTGTGGTCGGCATGGTCCTCAGGGGGTGGACGGGGCGCACAGCAGGGATTCGGGCGGGGTGGGGCCGGGCGTCACGTCCGGCCCCCGGGGCGGGCGGCGTGGTCCCGGTCGGCGGCGGACCTGGGCGCGGGCACCGCGCGGCCCGCGCCCGGGTCGCCGAACGGGTCCGGCAGGCCGGTGAGTTCACGCAGTCGGGCGAGGTTTTCCCGGGTCACCGACCAGAGCAGGTCCTGCCGGTCGTGGACGTCGGCCACCGCCGCCGGGTGGTCGGCCAGGACCGCGCGGGCCCGTTCCGCGAGCCGGGCGCCGAGGGCGCGCTCGTGGACGGAGACGCCCCAGTCGGGCCGGTCGATGTCGGCCAGGAAGTAGGCCAGTTTGGGGTGCGAGACCAGGCTGACGACGGGGGTGCCGCAGCCGAAGGGGATCATCCCGGCGTGCCCGCGCATCCCGATCACCAGCCGGGTGCGCCGGTAGAGGTCCCTGATGGCGTCGTTGGAGAGCAGGTACAGGGGCTCCACGGGAATCGTGAGGCCGTGCTCCCGGCGCAGGTCGTCGACGAAGCGTTCGTCGGCGGGCATGTGCGCGGCGTAACGGACCTCGGCCGACGCGGACACGGCACGGATCGCCGAGGCCATCTCGGCGAGGAAGTGCCCGTAGTCGTGGCCGAAGCGGAGCCCGGCCCGGTCGTAGGCGCAGTTGACGAGCACGGTGTCCTCACGCGCGGCCGGTTCGGCGAGGCGGGGGTCGAGGTGGCGGGCGACCGTGGTGGGGCAGGGCTGGTAGCGCACCTTCTCGCGCAGCGACGCGGGCAGCAGTTCCCTGACCCGGGCGACGGAGCCGTGGTTGCGCAGCCCGAAGAACGCGGACCGCTCGACCAGGGCCCGCAGGGAGGCCGCGAACCGCTCGCGGCGGTAGCGCTGGCCGTCGAAGACGTTGTAGCCGACGGCGAAGACCGCCAGCGGGGCGGTGATCCGGGCGAGGACATCGTCGGGGATGTTCCACTGCCAGCCGCTGTTGCCGTTGGGCGCGGTGTCGGGGAGGAAGAGCCCGCCGCCCCCCACGATCACCGCCCGCCGGGCGTTGAGGCGTTCGAGGGAGGCCTCGTCGACCAGCAGGTGCGCGTGCTGCTGGTGCCAGCGGTCCGGGCCGGTGTCGGCGGTGAAGCAGCTGCGGACCGCTTCGGGCAGCACCTTGTCGCCCGCGTTCTCCTCCCCGTCCGCGAACAGGGCGACGTGGGCGAGCTGTTCAGCGGGCCGCGTACTGACGGGCTTGCGTTCGACTGCGGTCAAGGCGGCCGTACGGGCGTACCAGGCCCGGCAGTTGGCGTCGGCCGGGTCGGTTTCCAGGCCCGCGAGCGCATAGCCGCGGGCATCCTCGGTGCGGCCCAGCAGCCAGGCCAGCCGGGCCAGTTGGCCGAAGGCGCGGGGTGCGAAGTCCGGGGAGGCGGTCGCCAGCAGCAGGTGTGTCTCGGCTTCCTCGTACCGGGACAGCGCCATCAGGCAGACGCCGAGCGTCTCGTGGCAGCGCGGCAGGTCGGGGCGGCCCGCGACGGCCTCGCTCAGCAGGGCGACGGCCTCGTCGTGCCGGCCGCGTCCCCGGTGGATCTCGGCGAGCTGCCGGACCAGGTCGATCGGCGGCCGGGGCCC
The DNA here is from genome assembly GCF_040638385.1 of Streptomyces sp. NPDC026589. Classification (NCBI taxonomy): domain Bacteria; kingdom Bacillati; phylum Actinomycetota; class Actinomycetes; order Kitasatosporales; family Streptomycetaceae; genus Streptomyces; species Streptomyces sp. NPDC026589. Next base: position 236,965 of record NZ_JBEZYG010000010.1, on the reverse strand, counting down.
GGAGGGGAACGGGAGCGCGAGGTGCAGCAGCAGATCGGGGTGCTTGGAGCCGGGCAGGGCGAGGAAGGCGGCCCGGAACGCCTCGTCGTCCAGGTCGAAGCGCGCCCTGGCCGCCTGGGAGGGGGCGAAGCCGGCACGGGTCGCGGGAACGCCCGCGAAGTTCAGGACGACGACGTCCTCGGGGACCGGCAGGTCGTCGTGGAGCCGCCGCGCCGGGAAGTCGTCGCGGGAGTCCAGGGGTACGAGAGGTACGAGGAGGCCTGCCGGGATGTCCTTCGCGGCGGGCGGCACCGGACCGAGGTCCTGGCGCTGGATCACCAGCAGCCCGTCGTCGGGGACGCCGCCGCGCGGGTCCGGGGCGCCGTCGGGTCCGGGGCGCGGCACGGCGGCCACGCCCGTACGGAGTCTCAGCAGGGCGTCGAGCCGGCCGAGGACGACCATGGCGGGGGTGAGGGCGACCACGGTGTCGTACCCGTCGAGGCGGAACACGTCGTCGCGTCCGCCGGCCGGGCGCGGGATCAGCCGGGGGTGCAGTCGGCGCGCGGCGTCGAAGGCGGCGTCCGGCAGGCCGGGGTGCGGGACGACGACGTCCTCGCAGAGGGCCGGGTCGCTCAGCGCGAGGCTGCGCAGGAGGGCGTGGAGCCCGGGCAGTTCGTCCGCGTCGGCGACGTACACGGCGAAGGCGATCCGGCGCTTCCCGGTGACGGCGCGGCGGTCGTCGGCGGCCGCGGTCGCCGGGGTGGAGTCGGCCACCGTCGCGGATGCGGTCGCCGTGGCCAGGGGCCCCGTTGTGGGGCCGGTCGAGGAGCCGGGCGTGGAGTCGTTCGTCGTCGCGGGGTCGGGGTGTGTCATCGCAGGGTGATCCTCACCGCGGTGTCGTCCGTGTTCGCGGTCCGTGTCCCGACCCATTCCCGTTCGCGCGGGGACAGGGCCGCCGGTCCTTCGAACCCGATGAGGTCCACCCGGGCCGGGGTGCCCAGGAAGTCGAGGAGCCGCAGCACGGTGTACGCGGTGCTCGCGGGTCCCGCGCCGCCGGGCTCCTCGCCGAGCAGCGCCGGGTCGTGCAGCGGGCGGCGCAGCGTGGCGTCGCCGACCCGGTCCTGGGCGCCGGGGACGAGCCGGCTGCGCAGGGCGAGCCGCCAGTGCGGGAGCGGGTCGCCGAAGACCAGCCGGGCGCCCGCCCGCCGGTCCCAGCGGGGGCCCTTCCACGGGGTGTCGCCGCGCAGGGTGCAGGCGTGCAGGTCGGTGCGGGCGGCGGGGGCGGTGTGGCGCGGCTCGTCGCAGCGCACGACGAGGTCGTAACCCTGGATCAGGGCGGCCAGCGGGCTGCCGGGCCGCAGTTCCTGCTCGGCGGTGCGCGGGGTGTCGGCGACCAGGCACACCGTGCGGCCGGCGACGAGCCGGCGCAGCCCGGGTACGCCGATGGGCTCGGCCCCGCCCAGCAGCGGGTCGCCCATCGGGTCGCGGTCCGAGAGCCGGCGGTGCTCGGCGTAGAGCGCGGCGAGCCGGCGGACCGCCGGGTCCCCCGCCCCGTGTTCGGCGGTACGGAGCCGGACGAGGTCGGTGAAGGCGGCGCGGGCCTCGGCGGCGGGCAGGCGGCGCGACAGGCGGGCTGCGGCGCGGGACGCCTCCGTGTCCGCGCCGGACGCCTCCGTAACCGCGCCGGACGCCTCCGTGCCGGTGGCCCCCGCCGTGTCCCGGAACAACGTCAGCGCCTCGTCGATGCGGTCCCCGGCGGCGCGGAGGGTGGCGATCCGGCGTTCGACGTCGCGGGAGGCGGCGGTGTTCTGCTGGAGCGCGAGGTGGCGTTCGTAGGCGGTGATCGCCTCCTCGCCCCGGCCGAGCGCGTCCAGGGCGTTGCCGCGAAGCCGCCAGGCGCCCTTGGAGCGGGGGCGCACGACGGTCGCCTCGTCGGCCAGGGCCAGGGAGAGGCGGGCCTCGGCCTCGCCCCCGCTGTCCAGGGCCTGCTGCCCGGTCCGCAGCAGCGCGTCGAAGGCGTCGGCGCCCGGGGTGGAGCACGCGGTGGTCAGGGCGCCGATCGACGCGATGAGCCGGGTGCGGCGGGCGTCGGTGAGGGGGCCGGTGGCGGCGAGGGCGGCGAGGTGGTCACCGCAGAGCCGCAGGGCGGCCGGGAGCGCCGGGTCCGGTCCGCCGCCGGGGCGTCCCGCAGCCGGTGTTCCCGGCCGCCCCGCCAGGGCACGTACTGACGTGAGCAGCCCGGTGAGGGTCTGGCCCATGCTCGTTCCGCCGTTCTGTGAGTCGGGCTGTGGGTCGGACGCCGGCCCGGGTCCGCGCCCCGGCCCCGGGTCAGAGGCCCAGGGTGCTGCGGGTGCGCCGTACGGTGCGGCGCAGCCGGACCGCCGCGCCCCGGGGGCCGCCGCCGGGCAGGGTGAGGCTCTGGAGGCGGCGGCGTTTGAAGTAGTGCTGGGTCGTGGGGTCGAGCCGCTCCCGCAGCCAGGTCTCGGCGTCGGGGCGCAGCCCGGGGTTGAGCTTGGCCTGCATGCAGTAGCCGACGGTCCTCACCAGCGGGGCGAGGGTGTCCGGGGCGGTGCGCGGCAGCAGGGGGACGGCCCCGGCGCCGTGCGCGTCCAGGTCGGGCACGAGGTGGTCGGTGATCGTCAGCGGGACGCGGTTGCTGTTCTCGTACGGGGTGATGCGGTCGAGGACCAGGCGGGTGCCGACGCGGGCGACGGGGATGCCGTAGTAGGCGGCGGCGGTGAACATCGCGGTGGAGAAGCAGCCGACGACCAGGGTGGGCGCGCACCGCTCGTACAGCGTCTCCGCGAGCAGGGGGCCGTCCAGGGTGGTGAGCCGTACGCCGGCCTCGGCGGCGGCCTCGTCCAGGGCGCGGGAGTAGGTGGCCGGGGCGGTGGGATGGGGCTTGAAGAGGATGGAGGTGTGCCCGGCGCGGGCGGCTCCGCGCAACATCCGCACGTGCAGGTCCTCTTCCTCCTCGGGGGTGAGGATGCTGAGGGCGGCGAGGTACTGGCCGAGCAGCATCGCGGTGGGGGCGGCGGCTGCGGCGGCGGCGAGCTGCCTGTCCCCGTCGGCGGCGGCGGCGATCTCGGAGAGGACGGCGCGGAAGGCGTCGTCGGGGACGAGTTCCGGTTCGACGCCGGCCTCGGCGAGGAGGAGCGGGCGCAGCCCGGTGACCAGGTCGAGGTGGAGGACCCGCCGGACGCGGCAGGCGATGGACTGCGGCAGCCGGTTGCGGGTGGGGCCGTAGCTCATCAGGCCGTCGGCGTAGACGTGGACGGCGCTCTCGGAGAAGATCGCGGCCAGCGCGCGGGCCGGGTTGACCTGGATGGACTCGACGGCCAGGTCCACAGGGGCGTCGGGGGCGATGTCCCAGGCCAGGCGGAAGGCCCGCTGCCACAGGACGGTCTCCTCGGAGCGGGGACCCCAGCCGCTGGGGTGGTGCGGGCTGATCGCCTCGTTCCAGTCGACGACCGCGTCGAAGCGGGCGGCGAGGGAGCCGTAACCGCGCATCTCCTCCAGGCGCAGGGCCGTTTCGGGGACGGCCGCGTTGTTGGAGACCAGCAGGATGCGGTGGCTGTCGGTGGCCCGGCCGAACTGTCCGGCGTCGAGCGCGGCGGCGAGGGTGGCAGCCCCGTACAGGGTGGACACCTGGAAGATCTGGGTGCGCGGGGGCGTACGTACGGGCGTGGGTACGGGCGTGGGTACGGACATCGGTCAGGCGGCCTTCTGCTTGGTGCGCAGACGGCTGAGGAGCGTGCCGCGCTTGTCGTCGATCATCGTCAGGGTGCGGTCGAGCACGTCCTGCGGCATCCGGTGCAGTGCGGCGGCCGACTCGGAGCGCAGCCGCCGGGCGGTGGCGGGCTCGTAGTCGTCGGCCTTCTCGTTGTGGAAGGCGATCATCGCGCAGTAGGTGCGGACGGCCTTGGGCAGCAGGGTCTTCGCGTCCCGGTCCGTGCGCAGCTGGTCGAGCAGCGTGTCGTAGGCGGGGAAGAAGTCGAGTTGGCGGGCGTCCTTGATCTGGGTCAGGGAGGTGGTGACCCCGCGCCGGTAGAAGATGCCGTACAGCCCGAGCGCCGCGTAGGTGCGGGCGCGCAGATGGAGCTGCCAGATCCACAGCCGGTCCTCGGCGGTGCGCAGTTCGGTGGCGAAGCGCTGGGCGCCGTCGGCGAAGAGCCGCCGGTGGTAGATGCCGGCCCAGACGAACGGGTAGTCGACCATGGTCTCGCGCTCGGGCACCCCGATCCCGTCGCGGGGGTCGAGCAAGGTGTCCCGGAGGGGCGCGGGGGCGCGCCGCACGACGCGGGTGGTGCCGGTGGACTGGACGTGGTCGGTGCGGGCGAAGTCGCAGTCGAGGTCCTGGGCGGCGCGCACGAGCCGGTCCAGATGGCCGGGGGCGTACCAGTCGTCGCCGTCGAGGAAGGTGAGGTAGTCGCCCTCCGCGGCGTCGATGCCGCTGTTGCGGGCGGCCGCGATGCCGACGTTCGTACCGTGTCTGATCACCCGGGCGCGCGGCAGCCGCTCGGCCCACTGGTCGACGATGTCCTGCGTGCCGTCGGTGGACGCGTCATCGACCAGCAGGAACTCGATGTCCGGGTCCGCGTTGCGGGCCAGGCTGCCCAACGTGGTCGGAGCGTAGGGCGCGACATTGTGGAGCGGTACGACAACGGACAGTTTCGGCACGCGTGCCCTCGCCTTCGATCATGGTCCCGACAACCTAGTGAGACGGCGGGAGGATCGGGTGACGCCCGCCACGACAGCGGGTGAACTCTGCGCGTCCGCGGAATGACCGGGCACGCGCGCCGGGGAACGTCCCGGGCGCGCGGGCCGGAGAACGCCGGAGAACGCCAGACGACGGGGCTTGACCTCAACTTTGCTTGAGGTTCTACGTTCTGAGGCATGAACTACTCACACGACGACGCAGGACTCGCCCGCCAGCCGATCGGCTACTGGAGCTGGGCCGCGCACGAGGCGACGGTCACCCACATCCGTTCCGCGCTGGCCGAACACGGACTCACCCAGCCTCCCTGGTGGGTGCTGAACCAACTGGACGGTGCGGACGAGGAGGGGCGGGACCGGGCCGAGCTGGTCACCATGCTCAGCGGCTACCTCGACACCGGGGCGGACGGCATGGAGGAGGCCGTCGAGAGCCTCCTGGAACGGGGGCTGGTCACCGAGGACTCCGGGGCCCGGCTGCGGACCACCCCCGAGGGGCGGGCGCTGCGCGAGAAGGCGGTCGCCAGGGTCACCCGGGCGAGCGCGGAGATCCACGAGGGCATCCCCGAGGCGGAGTTCGTCGCCGCGCTGAAGGTGCTCCAGCGGATGATCCACAACGTCGGGGGAAAGGCCTGGCACCACTGAGGGCCGGAGCTACACGCTGCTGAACGAGAGCTTGGCCGCGAACCCGAGGAACAGGACACCCGCCGCGGAAGTGGCCCCCGCCGACAGTCGCTTACGGCGGCGGAAGGCGGCGGCCAGGCGGGTACCGCCGAAGATCAGCACCGAGAGGTACGCGAAGCTGGCGAGCTGGAGCAGCGTGCCGAGCACCAGGAACGACAGCGCCGGGTAGGCATAGCCCGGGTCGACGAACTGGACGAAGAAGGAGATCAGGAACAGGATCGCCTTCGGGTTGATCAGGCTGACCACCAGGGCCCGGCGGTAGGGCCGCTCCACGGGGGCCGTCGCCCCGGAAGTCCCGGCCGTCCCAGCCGTCTCGGCGTCGTCCACCGTCTCCGCCAGCTCGGCGGTGCGCCGGTGACGCTCGCGCCACAGCGACACGGCCGCCCGCAGCATCCCGATGGCCATCCAGGTCAGATAGGCCGCGCCCGCGTACTTGACGATCGCGAAGAGCAGGGGCGTGGTCTGGAGCAGGGACGCGGCGCCGAGCGCGGAGAGCGTCATCAGGACGGCGTCCCCGGTCCAGACGCCCGCGGCGGCCGAATAGCCGGTGCGCACGCCGCGACGGGCGGCGACGGAGAGCACGTACAGCGAGTTCGGCCCCGGCAGAAGAACGATCAGCGCCAGACCGGCGAGATAGGTCGGAAGATCGGTGACACCCAGCATGGACGGAGTCTCGCACGTCTGTACGGGGTGTCGTCCAGGGGGTTTCACCAGGCGGTATCGGTGGCCCGGTGGCGCCCGGGAGAGGGGGCGCCGTGCGCGCCGGACCCGGCCATGATCGGCCGGGCGACCCCTCGGGGGGCTGGACGCGCGGCCGGGGTACGACGGAGGATTCGGTGACCGGGCCGGACGGGAATCCGTACAGGAGGCGCCGGGCCGGCGGTGAGCCAGGGGGACCGAGCATGGCGGACACGAACAGCGGGTGGGACGGCCGGGGAGCGAGCGACCCGGGCGGGACGCGGTCGTCGGAAGCGACGACCGGACCGGGTCCGGGGCCGGGCATGGCCGCCGGGCGGTGTGCGGGCGGAAAGCCCCGGGGGCGTCGCGTCGCCGCCGTTTCTCTCGTCGCGCTGGCGGCCCTGGCAACGGGATGCGAGCCGGGGACCGCCGAAGGGGCGCAGGACGTGCCGCCGCCGGTGCGCGCCACGCAGGCGGCCGCGCCGACCCCGAGCCCCTTCCTCACGGCCCCCGCGCCCACGACCGAGGACGCGAAGCCGCGCACCGCACCCAGCCCGTCGGCGTCCACCGCCGCCCCGGCCCCGGCCCCGACGAGGGCCAGGCCGGCCCCGGAGCCGAGCTCCGCACCGCCGCCGCGCGTCCTGATGCGTACGGGGTCCGAGAGCGACCGGGTGCGGGAACTCCAGGCCCGGCTCCGCCAGATCGGCCACTTCGGGCGCAATCCCACCGGCTACTACGGCTCCGTGACCGCCGACTCCGTACGGTCCTTTCAGGCCAAGCGGCGGCTGCCGGCCACCGGAAGCACCGACGCGGTCACCTGGCAGCGGCTGCTGGCCATGACCCGGGTGCCGACGGCCGCAGAGCTGGACCCGCCGACCGAGCGGCCGGTGGCCGCGCCGGACGAACGGTGCCTGAAGGGCCGGGTCCTGTGCATCAGCAAGAAGAGCCGGACCTTGGCGTGGATGAACGACGGCAGGGTCGTCTCCGCGATGGACGTGCGCTTCGGCTCGGAGTACACGCCCACCCGGGAGGGCGTGTTCGAGGTGTTCTGGAAGTCCCGGGACCACGTGTCGACGCTCTACGACACCCCGATGCCGTACGCCCTGTTCTTCAGCGGCGGCCAGGCGGTCCACTACTCCGCCGACTTCGCGGCCAACGGCTACGGCGGCGCCTCGCACGGCTGCGTCAACGTACGGGACAAGAAGAAGGTCGCGGCCCTGTTCGACCAGGTGAAGAACGGCGACAAGGTCGTCGTCTCCCGGTGATCCGGAACAGACGGTCCGCTGCCTGCCGGTGATCCGGCGTAGACGGGCACGTGGAGGAGGAGAGGGCGCGGGCGGGACCGGGGGAACGTGTCCCGCCCGCGCCGATGCGCCGAGCCGAAGGTACGGGGGGAACCCCGGCTCGTTGCGCGGCCGATGACCAGTCGGCTCACTCTGTACTGCGCCCGGCCTCCGGAAAACGTCACACCCGGCCGCCCTGGCGGCTCGCGAGGCGCCTGGAACCGCAGGTCAGCGGGTGGTTCGGGCCGACAGCGAGCGGTCCGGATCAGCAACGGAAGGTTCTGTCGCCAACGGACGGACGGTTCAGGCAATCAGCGCGGCGGCGGTTCGTAACCAGCGGGGCCGGCGACTCAGGTAATCGAGTAATCAGCAGGACGGCGGTTCAGGCCGTCACGGAGCGGTTCATGCCGTCACGGAGCGTTCAGGCTGTCACGGAGCGGTTCAGGTCGTCAACGGGCGAGCACGGAGGCCACGCCGGAGCTCTTCGGGAGCGGCGGGGCCTCGGTGTCCGTCCCGGCGCCCGCGCCCGTCTCCGGGGCCACTCCGGAGCGCGGCACGGGGTGGAAGGAGACGGGCGGCAGCGCGCCGCCGTCACCGTCGCCCGGCCCGTTCTGACCGTCGTCGTCATCGTCACCGTCACCGGAACCGCCGGAGCCGCCGTTCCCACCGCTTCCGCCGCTCCCACCGTTTCCGCCACTCCCGCCACTCCCGCCACTCCCGCCGCTCTCGTCGAGGAGGCGGTCGCAGAAGCGCTCCAGGTTCTTCTCGCCCTTCGCGAACCGGATCAGCTGCCGTCGGCTCCGGTCGTCCAGGCTGCCGTCGCGGAAGGCCTTGCAGGCCTTGACGGACTGCTCGTACCAGTCCCCGGACTCCGTGTCGTCGCCGGGACCGCCGGGCTTCTCCTCCTGGCCCGCGCCGCCCCCGGCCGTCTCCTCGCGGCCGTCGCCGCCCGGCTTGTCCGGACTGCCCGGGCGGTCCTCGCCGGGCTCCCGGGCGGTGTCGCCGGTTCGCGCGCTGTCGGGGTGCTCGGGCCCGTCGGACTCCCGGGTCCCGGGCGAGGAGGGCTCCTCCGACGCGTCGGGCGGGGGCGTGTGCGCCGGGTCCGCCGGGTCGTCCGCGTGCCCGCCGGAGATCAGCGGGCCCGGGGTCACGGCGGCCGACACGGAGGTGGCCGGCGCGGGCGAGCCCTGCCCGCCGAACGTTCCGGCGAACACGCCGGTGCCGGCGGCCACCGCCACCCCGCCGAGCGCACAGCCCGCGAGCGAGGCGGCCAGGCCGAAACGGACCGGCCGACTCCAGCGCGAGCGGCGGGCCGGGGTCTGGGGGGCGGAGCCGAGGTGGACGGCGCGCAGCAGACCGGGCCGGCCGGGGACGGCGGCGGAGAGGCCGCCGAGCCGGTCCTCGCCGGTGCCGTGGCCGGCCTGCCGGAACGCGGCGAGGACCGCGTCCTCGCCGGGGAGTTCGCCTGCCGGGGGCCGGGACCCGGCGCGGGCCGCGCCGAGTGCTTCGGCGAGCCGGAAAGCGTCGGTGCGGGCCTCGTCGCCGACGGGGACGACCGGTTCGCCGCGGAGCAGTCTCTCCGCCGCGTCCTTGTCAAGCCACTCGTAGTGCTCGTCGGCCATCACATGTCCTTCTGCGTCCACGGTCGCGAATGCGTCACACCGGGAGTGATCCCGGCGGGCGCCACCGGACCGCTCCGCCCGGGGCGCTGCGCGGGTACGGCGCCGAGGCCGGCGCCACCGGCCGCCCCCTGACCCGCACCGCCGTCGGCACCCTGCGCCGGGTCCGGGACGCCGCCAACGGAAGCGCCACCCACGGAGGCGCCGTCCACGGAGGCGCCGTCCGCCCGGTTCGCCCCGGAGTGCTCCGCGCCGAGGAGTTCGGCCAGTCGTTTGAGGCCCCGGTGGGCGGCGGTGCGTACGGCGCCGGGCCGCTTGCCCAGGGTCTGCGCCGCGCTCTTCGCGTCGAGCCCGACGACCACCCGGAGCACGACGGCCTCGGCCTGGTCCTGCGGCAGCTGGGCGATGAGGGACATGGTGCGGTCCGTGTCCAGCGCCTCGATGGCGTCGCCCGCGGTGTCGGACTCGGCGGCCCGCGCGGTCAGCTCGGTCTCGTCGCCGCCGATCGCGGGGCGGCGGCTGCGCATCCGCAGATGGTCCAGCGAGCGGTTGCGCGCGATCCGGGCGGCCCAGCCCCGGAACCGGTCGGCGTCACCGCTGAACCGGTCGAGGTCGCGCGCTATCTGCAGCCACGCCTCGGACGCCACGTCCTCGGCGTCCGGCTCCCCGACCAGCGTCCGTATGTAGCCCAACAACCGTGGCTGCACCGCGCGGTACACAGCACGGAAGGCGTCCTCGTCCCCGTCCTGTGCCGCGAGCACCGCGGCAGTCAGCTCCGCGTCGTCCCCCAGCACTCCCTCAACCCGCTCTGCCGTCCTCGATCGCAGCTGGTCAACTGCTGCGCAACCCTGCGCGAACCAGCACGCTACGTGCTCGGCGGGGGCCGCGTCCACGACTTGTACAACCCGCAACAATTCGACGGCGGACTCACGGTGTGACAGAAAACGCAGTCATGGCGCTGAGATGAGTACGGGGTCGTGCTGCGACCCCGTGGAAGACGGCCGGGGCCTCTCCTGTGGGGGGTGGCGGCCCCGGTCGTCGCTCCCACGTGTGGCCCCTTGGCCTGGCGCTTCGTAGGCCGCATACCCCCTCCGTGACCAACGGCGTAACCAACGCGCCGGCGAATTCTTCTGGGCGGGCGCGTTCTCGGACGCCAGATACCCCAGTGACCAGCACTTTCCAGCGCTCACCCGAACCACCGGAGCTCAGTCGCCGCGTGAGCTCAGGACAAGCTCCTGGCACCCTCCATTCGGCTCCGCAGGCCACCGACGCGAAGAGCGCGCTCGAAGGCGCAACCCACGGCAACCCACGCGCCTCCGTCGCCAAGACGATCGCGAACGATCAGCGGACAGCAGCCATTAGAGTGCCCAGCGTGAACACCGCGCCGCAGCAGACGTCCATCTTCCGCCTGATCGTGACCGGAGGCGGCACCGGCGGTCACACCTACCCCGCCCTCACCGCGATCCGCACCTTGCAGGCACGCCTGGCCGCTTCCGGCCTCACCCTCGACGTCCTGTGGATCGGAACCTCGGAAGGTCTGGAAGCCCGGGTCACGAGCGCGGAGGGCATCCCGTTCACCACCGTCGCCACAGGCAAGATCCGGCGTCACTCGAACCTTCTGAAGATGGTGTCTCCGGCCAACGTCCGGGACATGGCGCGCGTCCCGCTCGGGGTCGCTCAGGCGCGCAGCGCGGTCGCTGCCTTCCGGCCGGACGTCGTGCTCGCCACGGGCGGCTACGTTGCCGTGCCGGCCGGGCTCGCCGCCAGGATGTGCCGGGTCCCGCTGGTCCTGCACGAACAGACCGTCCGCCTCGGCCTAGCCAACCGTAAGCTCGCCGGCTCCGCCGCGCGGATCGCCGTGTCCTCGGAGTCGACCCTGCCGCTCCTGCCGGAGAGCGTCCGGTCGGCGGCGGTGGTCACCGGAAACCCCGTACGACCGGAGATCCTGACCGGCCACCCGGACAAAGCAGTGACTGCCCTCGGCCTCCACACCTTCGACCGGCGCCTTCCGACGGTGTACGTCACCGGAGGCGCACAGGGCTCGCAGCAGATTAATAACGTGGTCGGCGGCGAACTGCCGTGGCTGCTGGAGCGCGCCAACGTGGTGCACCAGTGCGGTCCGGCCCACCAAGAGGCCCTGTCCGCACGCGCCATGGGACTTCCGGCCTCCCTGGCCGCCCGGTACCACCTCACAGCCTTCGTCGGACCGGAGCTGCCGGACGTCCTGGCCTTGGCCGATCTCGTGATCTCGCGCAGCGGCGCGGGCACCCTGGCCGAGCTGACCGCCCTTGGCAAGCCCGCGGTGTTCGTCCCGCTCGCCTCGGCGGCCGGCAACGAGCAGGCGCACAACGCCCGCCACCTGGAGGAGTCCGGGGCAGCGGTCGCCCTCCTCGGCGAGATCACCGGCGGCCACCTGCGCGAGGCGGTCGGCCCGCTCCTCGACGATCCGGAGCGCCGGGCCACGATGGCCGCAGCGGCCAGGGCCCACGGTCGCCCGGACGCTGCGGAAAGGCTCGTGGACGTGATCCTGTCCGCAGCATCCCAGTAACAGCGCCGTCGGCAGTGGTCTACGTGATCCGTCCACCGGTATGGAGCACGGTGCCGACTTCCATGAGCACAGCGCACTCGTGGAACGCAGCGTCGTCCTGGCCCATCGGGTCGGGCACGTCCCGGTCGCCGAGGTAGAGGCGCGGTTTGTTCTCGTTCTCCGGGCCGCAGACGACCTGGAGGGCGGCAAGAACGGAGACGTCCATGGCGAGTACTGTGTCCGCCCACTCCAGCATGTCCAGGGGCGCGGTGGGCAGTGAGGTCGTAGCCCAGCCGCCGCGCAGCGTTGATCATGGCCGAATGGGCTGGTTGGTCCTGCCATTTGCCGATCAGTCCGGCCGAGCGGACGGCCATATGTGGTCCGCCCCGTCGAGCGAGAGCAAGCTGAGCGAAGGGGCTACGGCAGTAGTTCCCCAGACACACGACGAGCAGATTCGACATCATGAGCCGCCTGTGGCCTTGAGTGCGTATCCGAGGGTGGTCACCACTCGGTGGACGTCTGCCTCGGTGAGGTGCTGGTGGAAGGGCAGGCTCAGGATTTCCCGGCTGACCCGTTCGGGTGGCGGGCAGGTCACGCGTCCAGCGTGCGAAGGCGGGCTGAAGGTGGTTGGGCGGGTAGTGAACGCCGACGCCGATACTCCTCGCCCGGAGGTGGGCGAATACGTGGTCCCTGTGCGGCACGCGTACCTGACACAGGTGCGGCACCGTGTGGCCGAGGTCGACGTCGACGAGCGCCACCCCCTCCAGCGCGTCCAGGGCATCGCTGTAGGTGCGCCACAAATGCCGCCGGGAACGCACGGTGGCGTCGAAATGGTCGAGTTGCGCCAGCCCGATGGCGGCGTTGATGGACGAGAGCTGATACCGCAAGCCGAAGCTTTCCACCTGATAGCCGGTGGTCTCAGCGCGCTCGCTCTGGGACTGCGTGACGCCCAGCATGCGGAGTCGGCGGACAGCGGCGGCCTCCTCGGGCGTACGAGGGATGGCGGCCCCGCCTTGGCCACACGTCAGTTTCTTGACCGGCCCGAAGGAAAAGCACGTCAAGGCCGTGTCGTCGGCACCGACATGTTTGGATCCGCAGTGAGAGCCGAAAGCATGGGCGGCGTCCTCGATGACCACGATGCCCCGCTCCGCCAGCTCCTCGCGAATGGAACTGAGGTCGACGGCCCGGCCACCGAAGAGCACCGGCTGCACGGCGGCCGTGTCGTCGGTGACTGCGTCCATGCCGGAACGCGGGGTAGCCAGATAGTGACCAAGCGCGGGAAGAGGCTGCCTACGCATTGGCGGTATGGCGGCCCTCCTCGCCAGTAGGCTTGTTGGAACCGCTCGACGAACTTCCGGAGGCCGCATGCTGACACGCATCGAAGTCCACGGGTTCAAGAACCTACTGGACTTGTCTATCGACTTCGGCCCCTTCACCTGCATCGCCGGGGAGAACGGCACCGGCAAGTCGAACGTTTTCGACGCCATCCAGTTCCTCTCTCTCCTCGCCGACCAGTCGATGATGGAGGCGGCCCAGGAGGTTCGAGGCGTACATGGCGAGCGTCAAGGTGACCCGCGTGACCTATTCTGGAAGGGCTTCGAGCCCGGCAACCACCGGATGCGGTTCGCTGCCGAGATGATCGTTCCGTTGCACGTGCAGGACGACTTCGGCCGGGCCGCGAAGGCCAGCAGCACCTTCTTGCGGTACGAACTGGAAGTCGGCTATCAGGAGCCGTCCGGACTCGACCGCTTCGGGCGCCTCACGCTCCTCCACGAGACGCTGGCCCACATCACCAAGGGCAAGGCTCCGCAGCACCTTCGCTTCCCTCACAGTGCCAAGCAGTTCCGCGACACCGTCATCCAGGGGCACCGTAGCGGCGCGCCGTTCATCTCGACGACCACCGAAGCCGAAGAGTCGATCGTCAAGATTCACCAGGACGGTGGCAGCCGAGGCCAACCCAAGCCGGCTGCGGCATCCCGGGCGCCAGCGACAGTCGTCTCCACCATCACCAGCAGCGACGACCCGACCATCCTCTCGGCTCGCCGCGAAATGCAGTCCTGGCGACGGCTTGCCCTGGAACCATCCGCTCTGCGCCGGTCCGACCGATACGTGGACCCGCACGTGATGGGCGCCGACGGCTCTCATCTGCCAGCGACCCTCTTTCGCGTGGCCCACGACACTCCCGGAGCGGATCCCAGCCAGGTATACGCCCGGGTTGCGGGACGCCTTTCGGACCTGACCGGCATCCATGTCCGTGATCTTGATGTCGATCAGGACGAGGTTCGGCAACTCCTCACGGTCAACGTGCACGAGGTGGCTGGCATGACGCTGCCTGCGCGCAGCCTCTCCGAAGGCACCCTGCGCTTTCTGGCACTTTGCGTTCTGCTCGAAGACTCGTCCGTACGTGGACTGGTCTGCATGGAAGAACCCGAGAACGGCATCCACCCAGCGAACCTCAACGCCATGGTCGACTTGGTACAGGACCTTGCCGTGGATCCGTCGGAAGAACCCGGCGCAGACAACCCGTTCCGGCAGGTGCTGATCAATACGCATTCACCCGGTGTCGTACAACTCGTCGGCAACGAGGATCTCCTGTTCGCCGACACTGCAATGCACAGAGGCGAGAATGGCACTCTGAACCGTGCCTTGCGTCTGCGTCCACTCGCCGGTACCTGGCGGGCCAACAAAGTGACGAGCGGCAGCTTCGTGACGAAAGCCGATATCCTTCCCTATCTCACCACGCCCGTCGGAGCGCAACTCACGCTGAGCGGGGACGCCGCGTGACCGCTCGTGTCCTGTTCATCGGCGAAGGCAGCAGCGACAACGGCCTCGTCCCACATATCGAGTCGATTGCCGTTCGTAAGGGACTCGACGTCTCGGTCACAGTCCCCGACTTCGGTCTGCTCCGACTGCCGACCGGGCACTCCGTACCAGACAAGCTCCGGGCCGCCCGCGCACTCGGAGGGAGCTACGACTTGGCAGTGGTACAACGGGATGCTGACCGAGGTCCTGCCCAGGACCGCGAAGACGAGATCGAGAAGGCGGTGGACGCCGAGTGGCCCGGCCTTCGGCACGTTGCCGTTGTGCCCGTCCGCATGCTGGAAGCCTGGCTCCTCCTCGACGAAGCGTGCCTGCGTCAAGTCGCCGAGAACCCTCGTGGTCGCGTCGGTCTTGATCTCCCCAAGGGCATGGCGGCGGAGAATATCGCCGACCCGAAACAGCTCCTCAAAGATTCGCTCGCGAGGGCGAGCGAATACAAGGGGCGCCGCCTCGCCCAGTTCCAGAAGCGCTTCTCGCAGCACCGGCTGCGCATGTTGGAACTCCTGGACCCCGAGGGACCCATCACCTGCCTTCCATCGTGGCGTGCTTTCGTAGAGGGCCTCGACGCTGCATTCGAGGTCCTCAACGAATGACCCACACGGGCACGCTCCACTATTCGGTTGCTTCACGGTGTCTCGACCTGGTGCGCAGCACCCTGCGGGAGTCACTCGAACCCCACAAGGGTGAAACCGCCGTTCGAGTCCTGCGCTCGTACGCACGCCAGCGGCTGACGTCCGTCCGTGCGTGCGTGAACAGTCTGCCCGGACGCCGGACGAGCTGGTCGCATCGCATGACCAACGCATGACCAACAGCGCCCAGGAACAGACAGAAACACCTGGGCACAGGCCGAGACAGCCGAAAGCCAGGAACCGGAACCTAGACGGCAAACTCTCAGGTCAAAGAGCTATTTCGACTGAGTGCGGCCGGGGGTGGCGGCCCCGGTCATCGCTCCAGCATGTGGCTCTCTGGCCAGGCACTTTCCACGCCGCAAAAAGCCCTCGTCACCAACGGCGTGACCAACGCGCCTGGTGTTCACCCGACGCGCCCCACGACACCAGGCTTGAGAAGGCGTTCGAGCTCGACATGGGGTGCCCTGTCCGGGCAGCGGACGCTGCCCGGACAGCGTCCGCTATGCGGTGGGCATGCGTAGGGGTAGGTGCGTTCCATCGGGTGGCTCGGGGCCGGGAGGCCGTGGGGAACGATCCGGCGGGGCCGTCGCGTACGGCCGGCGCACGGCGCCGCCTCGTGCGGGCTCGGCCTGCTCCGGCGGACGTGCCGCCGGCCGGATCAGGACCTGGCCGCCGGCCTCCCGCGCCGGGGCCCGTACCGCCCCGGACCGCGCAGATTCACGCATACGGGGTACATGACGCTCCCGCGTGCCGGACATACTCCGACCAGAGCCGTTCTGGCCGTCCCCCGCCTCGTTGTTCCGTGTACCGCACGGCCGAGGTCGCCGGGCGGGAAGAAGAGCAGAAGGAGGGCCGGCCGTGGACACGGACGCACGACAACAGGGGAAGGACGCGCGGGGAGGCGCGGGGCTCCTGGAGATCGCCTCGGGAGGGTCCTTCTCGCGTGCACTGGCCGTGGCGGCCAGGCTGGGGATCGCGGACGTCCTCGACGGCGGCTCCATGACGTCCGTCGACATCGCGGGACGGACCGGCAGTGACCCGGAGGTGATGCTCCGCCTCCTTCAGACCCTGGCCATGCGGGGAGTCTTCGTGCACGACGGGGACGGGCGGTTCCGGCTGGCGGAGAGCCACTCCGCCCTGCGCGGCGACCATCCCCGGTCCCTGCGTCACCACTGCATCCTGCTGGCCGAGACCTACGACGACGCCTTCGCCGGACTGTTCGGCACGGTCACGACCGGGCGCTCCGGGTTCGAGAACGTCTTCGGCCTGCCGCTGTACGCGTACCTCGGCCGGACCCCGGAGGCGGAGCAGGTCTTCGACGCCGCGATGGCGGAGCTGGCGAGACCGACGGCCGTGGCGCTCGCCGAGAAGTTCTCCTTCTCCGGGCCGGGGCGGCTGATCGACGTCGGCGGCGGGAACGGCACGCTGCTCATGTCGCTCCTGGCCCGCGATCCGGGCCTCGAAGGGACCTGTGTCGACCGGCCGGGCGTCTGCGCCCGGGCGGCGGCCGGCCTGGCGCAGGCCCCGGACCGTTCGCTCGCCGACCGGCTGCGCTTCCAGCCGGCGGACATCTTCGAGGAAGTACCCGAAGGCGGTGGGCTCTACCTGCTCAAGAACGTGCTGCACGACTGGTCGCCCGAGCAGGGAACGCGCATCCTCACGGCGGTACGGCGGGCCATGGAGCGCACCGCGCACGCCGTCGGCCCCACAGGACCGCGGCCCAGGCTGATCGTGCTGGAGCCCCTGCTCGACCAGGAGGCGGACGGCGCCCATGCCCTCTACCAGATGGTGCTCTGCGGAAAGGAGGTCCGCGGGTTCCGGACCGCCGACGACGTCTGGCGTCTGCACACGGCCGCCGGCCTCGAACCGCTCTCCGTCACGTTCCTGTCCGACGGGCACCACGCCTTCGAGAGCCGATGTCCGGAGTGATCAGGCTGCTGATCGAACTGCTGGTCAGGCTGTCATTCCCGGTCTTCGCGCATGCCGGCGGTCTCGCGCGTCGAGCCCGGCCGGCATCGCGCGCGTCGAGCCCGGTCGGCGGTCTCGCGCGTCGAGCACGGCTTCCCCTGCTTCGCCGAGCGCCACCCGGGTCACGCCCCGGGTGGCGGTGCTCGGCGATCCGGACCCCACCGTGTCCCGCACCGTCCCTCAGCCCCGGGTCAGGTCCCTGAGCGCGGTGTTCAGCTCCAGGACGTTCACCCGGGGCTCGCCCATGAAGCCGAGCAGCCGGCCGGTGGTGTGATCGGCGACGAGGTCCTCCACCTCCTTGACGTCGAGGTCGTTCTTCTCGGCGACCCGGTTCACCTGGAGTGCGGCGTACGCGGGGGAGATGTGGGGGTCCAGGCCGGAGCCGGAGGAGGTGACGGCGTCGGCCGGCACGTCCGCGGGCGTCAGCCGGTACGTGGGGGTGGAGTTGTCCTCGACCACGGCGGCCTTGGCTTCGGTCACCCACTGGACCAGTTCCTCGTTGTCCCCGGAGCGGTTGGTGGCCCCGGAGAGGATCAGGGAGTACCGCGTGTTGACGCTGTTGCTGCCGAGTCCGTTGGAGGGGCGCGGCTGGAACCACTTCAGGTCCGGGGCGGGTGACTCCTCGCCGTCCTTCGGCGGGAGGTCGTACCGCTGGCCGATGAGGGAGGAGCCGACGACCTGCCCGCTCCCGTCCTTGATCTCGGAACCGTTGGCCTTGTCGTGGAACAGGGCCTGGGCGACGCCGGTGACGGCGAGCGGGTAGAGCACCCCGCACACCAGGGTGAGGACGAGAAGGGCTCGCAGTCCGGCCCCGAGCACGCGCGCGGTGCTGCTGACGGAGTTGTTGGTCATGGCGGATCAGCCGATTCCGGGAAGGAGGGAGAGGAGCAGGTCGATGATCTTGATACCGACGAACGGGGCGACGATGCCGCCGAGTCCGTAGACGCCCAGGTTGCGCCGCAGCATCCGGTCCGCGCTCGCGGGCCGGTAGCGCACGCCCCTGAGGGCGAGCGGCACCAGCGCGACGATCACCAGGGCGTTGAAGATGACCGCGGACAGGATCGCGGACTCGGGCGAGGTGAGCCCCATGACGTTGAGCCGGTCGAGCGACGGGTACGCCACGGCGAACATGGCGGGGATGATCGCGAAGTACTTCGCGACGTCGTTGGCGATGGAGAAGGTGGTCAACGCTCCTCGGGTGATGAGGAGTTGTTTGCCGATCTCGACGATCTCGATGAGTTTGGTGGGGTTGGAGTCAAGGTCCACCATGTTCCCGGCCTCCTTGGCGGCCGAGGTTCCGGTGTTCATCGCCACGCCGACGTCGGCCTGGGCCAGGGCAGGGGCGTCGTTGGTGCCGTCGCCGGTCATCGCGACGAGCTTGCCGCCGGCCTGTTCCCGCTTGATGAGGGCCATCTTGTCCTCGGGCGTCGCCTCGGCCAGGAAGTCGTCGACCCCGGCCTCCTGGGCGATCGCCTTCGCGGTCAGCGGGTTGTCACCCGTGATCATGACCGTGCGGATGCCCATGCGCCGCAGCTCGTCGAACCGCTCCCGCATCCCCTCCTTCACCACGTCCTTCAGGTGGACGACCCCGAGGACGCGAGCGCCGTCAGCGTCTTCCACAGCCACCAGCAGCGGCGTGCCACCAGCCTGGGAAATCCGGTCCGTGAGCGCCTCCGCGTCCTCGGAGACACTGCCGTTCCGCTCCTTCACCCAGGCGATGACCGAGCCGGTCGCACCCTTGCGGACCTTCCGTCCGTCCAGGTCGACGCCGGACATCCGGGTCTGCGCGGTGAACTCCACCCACGCGGCTCCGGTCAGCTCCCCCTGGGTCCGCCCCCGCAGCCCGTACTTCTCCTTGGCGAGCACGACGATCGACCGGCCCTCCGGGGTCTCGTCGGCGAGCGAGGAGAGCTGCGCCGCGTCCGCGAGCGCGCCCTCGGTGACGCCCTCGACCGCGAGGAACTCGGCGGCCTGGCGGTTGCCCAGGGTGATGGTTCCGGTCTTGTCGAGGAGCAGGGTCGACACATCGCCCGCCGCCTCGACCGCGCGCCCCGACATGGCCAGGACGTTGCGCTGCACCAGGCGGTCCATGCCCGCGATGCCGATCGCGGACAGCAGGGCCCCGATCGTGGTGGGGATCAGGCACACCAGCAGGGCGGCGAGCACGATCAGCGAGGTCTGGTCGTCCGCGCCCGCGTAGATCGCGAAGGGCTTCAGGGTGACGACGGCCAGCAGGAAGACGATCGTGAGGGACGCCAACAGGATGTTCAGGGCGATCTCGTTGGGCGTCTTCTGCCGGGAGGCGCCCTCCACCAGGTTGATCATGCGGTCGATGAAGGTCTCGCCGGGCTTCGTCGTGATCTTGATGACGACGCGGTCGGACAGCACCTTCGTACCGCCGGTGACGGCCGAGCGGTCGCCGCCTGACTCGCGGATGACCGGGGCGGACTCGCCGGTGATCGCGGACTCGTCGACGGACGCGACGCCTTCCACGACATCGCCGTCACCGGGGATGGTGTCGCCGGCCTCGCAGACCACCAGGTCCCCGATGCGCAGGTCCGTCCCCGCGACCCGCTCCTCGTTGGGGCCGATGACCCGGCGGGCGACGGTGCCGGTCTTGGCCTTGCGCAGGGTGTCGGCCTGGGCCTTGCCCCGTCCTTCGGCGACGGCCTCGGCGAGGTTGGCGAAGACGGTGGTCAGCCAGAGCCAGGCGGTGATCGCCCAGCCGAACCAGTCGGTCGGGTCGGTGAGCGCCAGCACGGTGGTGACCACCGAACCGACCAGCACGACGAACATCACCGGCGACTTGACCATCACGCGCGGATCGAGCTTGCGCAGCGCGTCCGGGAACGACTTCAGCAGCAGCTGGGGGTCGAACAGCCCGCTGCCGACCCGGTTGGCAGCCCCGTGGCCTTCGGCCGGCGGTATGTCTCCGTGCGGCGCGCGCGTGGGGGTTGGGGTGACGGTGCTCATGAGGCGAGCCCTTCGGCGAGCGGACCCAGCGCCAGGGCCGGGAAGTAGGTGAGTCCGGTGATGATGAGGATCGTGCCGACGAGCAGCCCCGAGTAGAGGGGCTTGTCGGTGCGCAGCGTGCCCGCGGTCTCCGGCACCGGCTTCTGCCCGGCGAGCGAGCCGGCCAGGGCCAGGACGAACACCATCGGCAGGAACCGGCCGAGCATCATCGCGATGCCGATGGTCGTGTTGAACCACTGGGTGTCGGCGTTGAGCCCGGCGAAGGCGGAGCCGTTGTTGTTGGCGCCGGAGGTGTAGGCGTACAGGATCTCGGAGAAGCCGTGCGCGCCCGAGTTGGTCATCGAGTCGGCGGGGGTCGGCAGGGCCATGGCGACGGCGGTGAAGCCGAGCACGAGGGCCGGGGTGACGAGGATGTAGCAGGCCGCGAGCTTGATCTGGCGGGTGCCGATCTTCTTGCCGAGGTACTCCGGGGTGCGTCCGACCATCAGCCCGGCGATGAACACCGCGATGATCGCCATGATCAGCATGCCGTAGAGGCCGGAGCCGACGCCGCCGGGAGCGATCTCGCCGAGCTGCATGCCGAGCATGGTGATGCCGCCGCCGAAACCGGTGTACGAGGAGTGGAAGGAGTTCACCGCGCCGGTCGAGGTCAGCGTCGTGGCCACGGCGAACATCGACGAGCCGGCGATCCCGAAGCGGGTCTCCTTGCCCTCCATGGCGCCGCCGGCGATCTCGAACGCGGGCCCGCGGTGGGCGAATTCGGTCCACATCATCAGCGCCGTGAAGCCGATCCAGATGACGGCCATCGCGCCGAGGATCGCGTACCCCTGCTTCAGCGATCCGACCATCCGGCCGAAGGTCCGCGTCAGCGCGAACGGGATCAGCAGGATGAGGAAGATCTCGAACAGGTTCGACAGGGGGTTGGGGTTCTCGAAGGGGTGGGCGGAGTTGGCGTTGAAGTAGCCGCCGCCGTTGGTGCCCAGCTCCTTGATGACCTCCTGGGAGGCGACCGCGCCGCCGTTCCACTCCTGCGTACCGCCCATGAACTGTCCGACCTGGTGGATGCCGGAGAAGTTCTGGATCGCCCCGGCGGCGACCAGGACGATCGCGCCGATCACCGAGATCGGGACCAGGATGCGGACGGTCCCGCGCACCAGGTCGGCCCAGAAGTTGCCGAGTTCACCCGTACGCGACCGGGCGAAGCCGCGTACGAGTGCCACCGCGACGGCCATGCCGACGGCGGCGGACAGGAAGTTCTGCACCGCGAGACCGCCGGTCTGCACGACGTGGCCCATGGCCTGTTCGCCGTAGTACGACTGCCAGTTGGTGTTGGCGACGAAGGACGCGGCGGTGTTGAACGCCTGGTCCGGGTCGATCGAGGAGAAGCCGAGCGAACCGGGCAGCGAGCCCTGCACCCTTTGCATCAGATACAGGAAGAGAACGCTCACCGCCGAGAAGGCGAGCACTCCGCGCAGATAGGCGGGCCAGCGCATCTCGGTGGCCGGATTGGCGCCGATGGCCTTGTATATCCACTTCTCCGGTCGGTAGTTCTTCTCGGAGGAGTAGACCCTGGCCATGTAATCGCCCAACGGACGGTAGGCGAGGGCGAGGGCGGCGATCAGGGCTGTGAGCTGGAGCAGACCAGCGACCTGGGGACTCATTTCCTTGACTCAGAACCTCTCCGGGTAAAGGAGAGCGAGGATGAGATATCCGAGCAGGGACACGGCCACGACGAGGCCGACGACATTTTCGACGGTCACAGCTTGGTCACCCCCCGGGCGATGAGAGCCACCAGCGCGAATACCGCGATCGTGGTGGCGACGAAGGCCAGATCGGCCATCGCGAGCTCCTGATTGACGTGAGGAAGAAAATCAGCCGTTTGGCCAATACGAGCAAACCGCGTCTTCATCAGGGCGATAAGCCACCTTGACGGGGTCCATACGAATACCGGGAAACCCTTGACGCCGATCTGACGCGGCCGACCGGGCCGTGCGCACGCGGCCGTACGCCCACAGTGCCCACGGGCTGTCGGGACAGCCCTCAGGCGCCGATGTCGCGCCGCCGGAGGTCCTCCTGTGTCTCGCGCCGGATCAGCAGGCGTGCCGTGCCTTCGCGCACCGCGACGACCGGCGGCCGCCCGACGAGGTTGTAGGCGGAGGCCATGGAGACCTGGTAGGCCCCTGCCACGGGCACCGCGAGCAGGTCGCCGGAGCGGATGTCGCCGGGCAGGAGGACGTCGCTCGCGAGGACGTCGCCGGCCTCGCAGTGCCGGCCCACCACCGTGGCCGCGACCGGTTCGGCGGTGGCCGCGCGGCCGATCAGGCGCGGCGCGTAGCGGGCCCCGTACAGGGCGGGCCGGGGGTTGTCGCTCATGCCCCCGTCGACGGCCACGAACGTGTTCGGGCCGGTGTGCTTGACGGAGAGGACGCGGTACAGCGCCACCCCGGCCGGGGCCGCGATCGCCCGCCCGGGTTCGATGGCCAGCCTCGGCACGGGCAGGCCCGCCGCCGCACATCCGGTGGCGAGTTCCGCGCCGAGGCGGCGTGCGAGGGCGGTCAGGTCGAGGGCGGGCTCCCCCGGCCGGTAGGCCACCCCGTGCCCGCCGCCCATGTCGAGCTCCGGGAAGGTGGCGCCGTGGCTGTCCTTGACCCGGGCCATCAGTCCGACCATGCGCCGCACGGCCACCAGGTACGGCTTGACGTCGGTGATCTGCGAGCCTATGTGGCAGTGCAGGCCGGTCAGTTCGAGCTGCGGCTGGCCGAGCACACGGGCGATGGCGTGCTGGGCGGACCCGTCGGTGAGGGACAGGCCGAACTTCTGGCCGTCGGTACCGGTACGGATCTTCTCGTGGCCGCCCGCCGACACCCCGGGCACCACCCGCACCATCACCTTCTGCCGCCCCGCGGGGCCGGTCAGCGCGGCGATCCGGGCGATCTCCGACGGGCTGTCGACGACGATCCGCCCGACCCCGAGCCGTAGCGCCGTCTCGATGTCGCGCGGTGTCTTCGCGTTGCCGTGCAGCACCATCCGCTCCGGCGGGAACCCGGCGGCGTGGGCGAGTTCGAGTTCGCCGACGGAACAGACGTCCAGCCCCAGGCCCTCCTCGTCGATCCACCGCGCCATCGCCCGGGACAGGAACGCCTTGGCCGCGTACAGCACCTGGGCGTCGGGGAAGGCGGCCCGGTAGGTCCGGCAGCGTGAACGCACCTCGTCCTCGTCCAGGACGTACGCGGGAGTGCCGAACCGGTCGGCGAGGCCGGCGAGCGAGACCCCTCCGACGCTCAGGTCGGCGCCCGGGAGCCGGGCGGTGGAGGCGGGCCAGACGGACAGGTCGTCCAGTCCTGCCGGGGGCTCGGTGAGAACGGGAGCGGACATGGCGGCGTCTCCTCGGGAGGCGTGGGACGGGGCGCGGGTCACAGGGCGCGCGCGGGCTCTTCGGCCGCGCGCACCGGCGCGGCGGTGACGGCCGGGGCCGAGAGGACCGGGTCGACGACGATCCGGTCGACACCGAGGGGCTCCGTGAGGGAGCGCAGGGCCGGTTCGGCGAGCCTGATCGCGGCCTGGCCGGCGCCGAGGGCCGCGGTCAGCAGGCCGAGTCCGGTGAAGCCGACGGCGGTGCGCTCGCCCAGCGGCGTACGGAACATCCGCAGCGCGGGGCCGGCGGCTTCCGGCCGGACGGGCACGTACAGCAGCACGGCCCGGGCCTGTTCATCGGGGTCGGAGTCGTCGTCGTACGAGAAGAGGCACATGAGGTTTCCTCCGGGTGGAGCCACGATCGGCCGTCGTCGGGCCGCATGACGTCGAAGCTATGCCCGCCCCGGCGCGGGAAACCCTCCCGCCTTACGTGACGTTGACGGGCATCGCCCGGTTCATACGCATCGCTGACGCTCGCCTCCCCCGGCCCGCCCTTCAATGGAATTCCGGAACAGGACGAGGCGGGAGGCCGGACGGTGCGGCAGAGAATCGTGGTCGGCGTGAGCGGCTCCCCGGGGAGCCTGGCAGCCCTGCACCAAGCCACCGCCGAGGCGCGGGAACGCAACGCGGATCTGTACGCCGTGCTGGCCTGGCAACTGCCCGGCGGGGGTCTGGGAGGCCGTGCCACCTATGGCACCGCCGCGCTCCGGGAGTACCGGGAAGCCGCTGTCGACGAGCTGCGCACCCTTCTTGACGGTGCGTTCGCCGTGCGGAGACCGGGCGTCGCACTGTCCGGGCTCGCCGTGCGCGGCGAGCCGGGACCGGTTCTCGTCGAGGCGGCCGGGTCGGCCGACGGCCTCCTGGTCGTGGGTGCGGGCTCACGCGGCAGATGGCTGCCCGCCCTGCGCCCGTCGGTGGCGCGTTACTGCCTGGCGCACGCGGCCTGCCCCGTTCTCGCGGTGCCCCCGAACCCGCTCGAAGCCGAGCTTGCCGCCGTACTGGGCGACAACTGGACCCTGCCGCCCGGGCGGTAGGGAGGCCGGGGCGGACGGGAAGGCCCGGGCGGAAGGCGGAAGGGAAGGCTGGGGCGGAAGGAACGCCCCGCGCACGAGGAACAACCCGGGCCGTAGCGCGACGGTCCCGTGGAAGACCCGTTCGTCAGCCCCGGCCGCGGGCCCGTCGTGACATCACCGCGCGCAGGACCCGGCGGCCCTCCGTGGACAGGTCCAGCGCCTTGCGGAGTCCGGCGCCGCTGCCGGCCGTGCCGGTGGTCTCCGCCAGGATCTCCAAGATGCGGACCTGCCGTTCCAGCTCCCCGGCGACCAGCGGCCCCACGGCGGCCGGTTCACCGCCGCGGGCCGCCTCGATCAGCCGCTCCTCGTCCGGCGGCGTCTCCCCGTCCGGGGCGTCGAGCCGCCCGTGGATCCGCAGGGCGACCAGCGAACAGGCGTCCGCCCACCCCCGCAGTGGTACGGCGTCGAAGTCGGAGGGGGCGGCGCCGAGCATGGTCCGCACGAGCGCGGCCGGGCCATCGGTGACGGACTCGTGCTCCATCCCCGTCCGCACCGCCGCGAGCCGGATGGCCCAATCCTGTCCGTTCTCGCAGCTCGCCCAGAGCGGGCGCAGCGGCTCCGCCCCGGGCTCCGCGAGCAGCGGCAGGCACCGGTCCAGGCAGGCCAGCGCCCCGGCGGCCAGCGCGCGCTCGTCGGCTCGTTCGATCAGTTCCAGCAGACTCATCGACGTCTCCCTCGGTCTACCGGATACTGCGCCGAATGGCCGAAAATCGTCACTATGGGGCGGCGGGCTCCGGGGCCGCCCGCTCCGGGGCGGTCGCGGCCTGTCGGATGCCGGCCCGCTCCCCCTGCGTCCGCGTAACCGCGCGCACGAAGAGGACGGCGAGCACCGCGGCCACGAGGTCCAGCGCGTCGGCGGCCGCGACGAGGGCCGCCGCGTCGGCGATCTGCTCCGGCTCCTGGGCCCGGTTCCACTGGCTCACGGCGATGCGGGAGGCGAGGACGGAGACGATCCAGCCGCCCCACCACAGGTTCAGCACCGTTCTGGGAACCGTGCGCCACCCGCCATCGGGGTGGAGCGGGACGCTCGCCTCCCAGATGCCGCTCGCGACGCGGTAGGGGAACCAGAGGTTGGCGACCGGGACGAACCAGCCGCCCACCGCCCAGCCCGGCCCCATCCGCTGCACGCCGGGCTCGAAGACCTCGGCGTTCCGGCGGGTCCGGTGGAACCAGATGATGAAGAGGACGCCGGTGGCCAGGAACGCCGCCGTCTGGACCGACCCGGCAAGGTCGTACAGCTCCTGCGCCCGCAGCCCGGGGTCGGTGTAGATGTCGAGGGACTCGTCCGCCGCCAGCCCTTCCCACAGGCCGCGCAGGTGCAGACCGGCTCCGATGACGAACAGGTCGCTCGCGATGACGCAGCCCAGCAGGGCGATCACCGCGCGGGACAGGCCGACCGGCGAACGCGGCCAGACGCCGGCGTCCCGGTCTCCGGGGACGAGGCCGGGCACGGGGCCGGAAAGGGGCGCTGCCCCGGGGGCCGGGGCCTTCGCGCCGCCGGGCAGCGGGGGCCGGGTGCCCGAGCAGAAGGTGCACAGCCCGTCGTCGGTCACGGCCGTTCTGATACGACAACGGGTGCAGAGCATGGACATGGAGAAGTCCCCCCAAGGACGGGCCGGCGGTGTGTGGCCTCACGTCCCTCCCCAGGAGCCGCGCGGTCGGCGGACCGTAGCCCGTGGACGGAGTCGCTGTCCACGGGCTACGGTCCGCCGCCGGGGAACGCCCCCGGCCTCACCCCGCGCTGCCGGTCCGCTCCGCCAGTTCCTGGAACCGCGCCCAGCTCAGCGCCGGTTTACGCGGATCCCACAGCTTCTGCGAGGTCGCCACCAGCGGCATCCGGATGCCGTCCGCCACCTGCTGGGTGGTCTGCGCGTTCGCCAGGTCGCCCCAGACGGCGAACCGGCCGCCGAGGATCTGCTTCGAGTAGCGCTCCGCCACGGGCTCGGTGCCGCGCATGACCAGCGGGGTCCACTGCTCGTAGATCCGCTCGCCGGTCGGGTAGACGAACTCGTTGGGCTCGCCGAGCACGTAGTAGAGGAACTCGTCGTTGAGGTTCAGCATCTTGTAGCCCGCGGCGAGGTACTCCAGCGGCGGGCGGGCGCCGATCTCCTTGCCGGTCCAGTACTCGATCTCGATGTTCTCGTCGGCCTTGACCTTCGTGGCGCGGAAGAGCCCGTCGTTCCAGGCCTTGGCGGTCCGGCCCTTCGGGACGACGACGGCCGCGCGGTCGTTCAGCCAGCCGGTGGCCAGGTCCTCGATCGAGGCTCCGGCGCCGTGCTTCTCCTCCGCCGCGCGCTGGAGCTGCGGATAGGAGGCGGCCGGGTTCTGGACGGTCAGCGCCTGGTACTCGTCCGCGCCCAGGTGCCAGAAGCGCCCCGGGAACAGCTCGGTGTACTCGTCGAGGAGTTCGTCGATCAGCTTGGCCGCGCCCGGCTTCGAAATGTCGATGGAGCCCTTCGACTCCACGCCCGCGGTGTTGCGCAGCTGGAGGTCGGGGTGGGCGGCCAGCACCGCGCCGAGGTGTCCGGGCGAGTCGATCTCGGGGACGACCTCGATGTGCCGGCTGTTGGCGAGGGCGACGATCCGGCGGACCTCGGCCTGGGTGAGGGCCTCGTCGGAGACCACCTCGGGGTGCGACTTCGACTCGATCCGGAAGGCCTGGTCGTCGGAGAAGTGCAGGCCGAGCTGGTTGAGCTTGAGGTCGCCCATCTCCCGTATGCGGTCCTCTATCCACTCCGCGCTGTAGTGCTTGCGCGCGATGTCGAGGTTGAGCCCGCGCTGCGGCCGGTCCGGCCGGTCGTTGACGACGCCCTCGGGGAGCGTGCCGTCCGCCTTGACCGACTGCTTCAGGGTGCGGGTGCCGTAGAAGACGCCCGACTCGTCGGGTCCGGTGATCTTCACCTTCCGGTCGCGCACGGTGAGCGTGTACGACTCGGTGGGGCCCGCGTCCTTGTCGCCGAGCGCCAGCTCGACGTCCCCCGTCCGCGCCGGCTCGGCGCCCCGGTAGCGGATCTGCAGCTCCTTGGCGAGCAGCTCCGCCTCGTCGGCGAGCACCTGGCTGCCCTTGGCGATGACGACGGTGCTGTCCTTGCCCGGCTGCCAGCCGGGCCCCCGGGCCGGGGTGTGCTCGCGCACCGCGGGGATCGTGCTCGGTGTGCTGGACATCGGGTAGCTGCGGGAGGGCGACGGGGCGGCGGCCTCGGCGGAGGTGCCGGAGGGCGACGCCGTATCGCCGGACGATCCGCTGCCGGACCCCTCCGGCCAGACGACGACAGTGAGGGCGACGGCGGCCGCGGCCGTGACAGCCGCGCCGGTGACGAGGGCACCACGCGTGGGCGACATCGGGCAGATTCCTCCGTTGAGGGGGCAGAAGCGGGTGAAACGAGTGAAGAGGTGATGAAACGAGTGAACAGGGTGCAAGGTTGACATTTCTGCCGGGGTCTCGCCCATCGAGGGCTCCGGGGGATCGAACAGAACCCCGGTCGACGCAGGTCAGACACCCGTCACACGTTCCGAAACTCTCCCGTTCGGGTGATTTCCGCGCGGTCCGCCCGACGTCCGCCGACGGATCTCGCTAGCGTTGCGGCACATTCGTCTCTCCCTTCACTCCCGCCCCCGCGGAACTCACCCCCGCGCCGGGCAACCTCGGTACGTCCTGATCTGTCTTCCAGGGACAGAAGGTTCCTTTCGGGGCCACGGAGTCATAGCTGTCGTTGATACGAGGAGTCCACGCTGTCCAGGTCCAGCGAACCCCCCGCCGGCCTGCCGAAGCGATCCGCGCCCCCGGCCGGCCGTCCGGCCGTGCCCGCACAGCCGCGCCATCCACTCCCGGCCGACGGCCCGGAAGGCCCGGGAGGCCTGGGAGCACCGGGAAGCCCGGGAGCGCCGCCCGCGCCGCCCACCGTCGCACCGCCGGTTGATCATGCCCTCGGCCTGGCCCATTTCAACGACCTTCCCTTCGCCGCCGCCGAAGCGGCCTTCCTGGAGTGCTGCGGCAGTCTCCGCTGGGCCCACCGGATGGCCGCCCACCGCCCCTACCCGGATCTCGGCGCTCTACTGGCCGCGTCCGACGAGGCGGGCTACGACCTCGCGCCCCGGGACATCGCGGAGGCCCTGGCCTCGGAGCCGGCCCCCTGCCTGCACGACGACGCTCCCCGCGCCGCCCATCTGGCGCTGCGGGCCGCGCACGCGGCGTACGAGAGCCGGTTCGGCCACGCCTTCGTGATCTGCCTGGACGCCTGCCGGCCCTCCCAGCACGTCGACCAGGTGCTGGCCGGGATCCGGGTCCGGCTGGCGCACGACCCGGACGAGGAGCGGTCCGTGACCGCCGAGGAGCTGCGGCGACTCGCCCGGAGCCGGATCGTCGAACTGCTGGCGGCGGACCCGCGGCGCTAAGGGGTGCCGGAGGCCCGGCGGAAAAGGGTGTCGGAGGCCCGGCGGAAAGGGCTGCTCTAGACCGTACGTGCCTGTTTGATTGCCACTTTGATCACACGGGAGGCCCCGGCGCGAACGAACCGACAATGCGTCGCTACGATGGCCGGGGCCGGTGGACCGTACCCGGCCGGGTCAGACCGACAGTCAAGCCGGCCGACCCTCATCCCCGCTCCCGGAGGGTTCTTCCGTGCCGGCTGGAACGCTGTACCGCGGCCGGGAAGGCATGTGGTCCTGGGTGGCTCATCGAGTCACCGGTGTCCTCATTTTCTTCTTCCTGTTCGTACATGTCCTGGACACCGCTCTCGTCCGCGTCTCCCCCGAGGCCTACGACGAAGTCGTGGCCACGTACAAGACGCCGATCGTCGCGCTCCTCGAATACGGCCTCGTGGCCGCGATTCTCTTCCACGCGCTGAACGGTCTCCGGATCATCGCCGTGGACTTCTGGGCCAAGGGCCCGCGACTCCAGAAGCAGATGCTCTGGACCGTGATGGGCATCTGGATCGTGCTGATGATCGGGGCCCTGTACCCCGTCCTCGGTCACGCCGTACGCGACGTCTTCGGGAGCTGAGGCCCATGTCCAGCGAGACTTCTTCCGCAGCCGCGATCGGCGACGTCGAAGGCGTGAGCCTGTTCGACGTCGACCACCCTGCCCCGGTGATCGAGCCCCCGCGCAAGCGCACGGGCAAGACGCCCAAGGGATCGCGCACCAATTTCGAGATGTACGCCTGGCTCTTCATGCGCCTGTCGGGCATCCTCCTGACCGTCCTCGTCATCGGCCACCTGCTGATCCAGCTGGTGCTCGACGGCGGCGTCTCCAAGATCGGCTTCGCCTTCGTGGCGGGCCGCTGGGCCTCGCCGTTCTGGCAGGTCTGGGACCTGACGATGCTGTGGCTCGCCATGCTCCACGGCGGCAACGGCCTCCGTACGGTCATCAACGACTACGCCGAACGGGACAACACCCGCTTCTGGCTGAAGATGCTCCTGTACACCGCCACGGTGTTCACCGTCCTGCTGGGCACGCTGGTGATCTTCACCTTCGACCCGAACATCCGCTAGGCGCCGGGACAGAGGGACCAGAGGGAAACCATGCAGATCCACAAGTACGACACCGTCATCGTCGGCGCCGGCGGCGCCGGCATGCGCGCGG
This sequence comes from Streptomyces sp. NPDC026589, assembly GCF_040638385.1. Lineage (NCBI taxonomy): Bacteria > Bacillati > Actinomycetota > Actinomycetes > Kitasatosporales > Streptomycetaceae > Streptomyces > Streptomyces sp. NPDC026589. The sequence goes on along the minus strand of NZ_JBEZYG010000010.1, from coordinate 207,024 downwards.
CCATCGAGTCGACCAAGCGCAGCCGTACCGCCGTGCTGACGAAGCTCTACCCCACCCGCTCCCACACGGGCGCGGCGCAGGGCGGCATGGCCGCCGCGCTCGCCAACGTGGAGGAGGACAACTGGGAGTGGCACACCTTCGACACGGTCAAGGGCGGCGACTACCTGGTCGACCAGGACGCCGCCGAGATCCTGGCGAAGGAGGCCATCGACGCCGTCCTCGACCTGGAGAAGATGGGCCTGCCGTTCAACCGGACGCCCGAGGGCCGCATCGACCAGCGCCGCTTCGGCGGTCACACCCGCAGCCACGGTGAGGCCCCGGTCCGCCGGTCCTGCTACGCCGCGGACCGCACGGGTCACATGATCCTCCAGACGCTGTACCAGAACTGCGTCAAGGAGGGCGTGGAGTTCTTCAACGAGTTCTACGTCCTGGACCAGCTGATCACCGAGGTCGACGGGGTCAAGAAGTCTTCCGGCGTCGTCGCCTACGAGCTGGCGACCGGTGAGATCCACGTCTTCCAGGCGAAGTCGGTCATCTACGCCTCCGGCGGCACCGGCAAGTTCTTCAAGGTGACGTCGAACGCCCACACCCTGACCGGTGACGGCCAGGCCGCCTGCTACCGGCGCGGCCTGCCGCTGGAGGACATGGAGTTCTTCCAGTTCCACCCGACGGGCATCTGGCGCATGGGCATCCTGCTGACGGAGGGCGCCCGCGGTGAGGGCGGCATCCTCCGCAACAAGGACGGCGAGCGCTTCATGGAGAAGTACGCGCCGGTCATGAAGGACCTCGCGTCCCGTGACGTCGTCTCGCGCTCCATCTACACGGAGATCCGGGAGGGCCGCGGCTGCGGTCCGGCCGGCGACCACGTGTACCTGGACCTGACGCACCTGCCGCCGGAGCAGCTGGACGCCAAGCTCCCGGACATCACCGAGTTCGCGCGGACGTACCTCGGCATCGAGCCCTACACGGACCCGATCCCGATCCAGCCGACCGCGCACTACGCCATGGGCGGCATCCCGACCAACGTCGAGGGCGAGGTGCTGGCCGACAACACCACCGTCGTCCCGGGCCTGTACGCCGCCGGCGAGGTCGCCTGTGTCTCGGTGCACGGCGCCAACCGCCTGGGCACCAACTCGCTGCTCGACATCAACGTCTTCGGCAAGCGCTCGGGCATCGCCGCCGCCGAGTACGCGGTGAAGACCGACTTCGTCGAGCTGCCCGAGAACCCCGCCCAGCTGGTCGCCGACCAGGTCGAGCGGCTGCGCAACTCCACCGGTACCGAGCGCGTCGCGACCCTGCGCCTGGAGCTCCAGGAGTGCATGGACGCCAATGTGATGGTGTTCCGCACCGAGCAGACGATCAAGACGGCGGTCGACAAGATCGCCGAGCTGCGCGAGCGGTACCTCAACGTGTCCATCCAGGACAAGGGCAAGCGGTTCAACACCGACCTGCTGGAGGCCATCGAGCTGGGCAACCTGCTCGACCTGGCCGAGGTCATGGCGGTCTCCGCGCTCGCCCGCAAGGAGTCGCGCGGCGGTCACTACCGCGAGGACTACCCGAACCGCGACGACGTCAACTTCATGCGCCACACCATGGCGTACCGCGAGGTGGCCGCCGACGGCGCCGAGTCGATCCGGCTCGACTACAAGCCGGTCGTGACGACCCGCTACCAGCCGATGGAGCGTAAGTACTGATGGCTACCCCGACCCTGGACAAGACCGACGGGACCGCGAAGCCCGAGGCCGGCTTCGCCGACTCCCCGTTCATCACCGCCACGTTCCGGATCCGCCGCTTCAACCCGGAGGTCTCCGACGAGGTCCAGTGGCAGGACTTCCAGATCGAGATCGACCCGAAGGAGCGTGTCCTCGACGCCCTTCACAAGATCAAGTGGGAGCTCGACGGGACTCTGACGTTCCGCCGTTCCTGCGCGCACGGTATCTGCGGCTCCGACGCGATGCGGATCAACGGCAAGAACAGGCTCGCCTGCAAGACGCTGATCAAGGACATCAACCCGGACAAGCCGATCACGGTCGAGGCCATCAAGGGCCTCACGGTCCTCAAGGACCTCGTGGTCGACATGGACCCGTTCTTCCAGGCGTTCCGCGACGTCATGCCCTTCCTCGTCACCAAGGGGAACGAGCCGACCCGCGAGCGGCTGCAGTCCGCCGAGGACCGCGAGCGGTTCGACGACACCACCAAGTGCATCCTGTGCGCCGCGTGCACGTCCTCGTGCCCGGTGTTCTGGAACGACGGCCAGTACTTCGGCCCGGCGGCGATCGTCGCCGCGCACCGCTTCATCTTCGACTCGCGCGACGAGGCCGGCGAGCAGCGGCTGGAGATCCTCAACGACCGTGACGGCGTGTGGCGTTGCCGCACCACGTTCAACTGCACGGACGCCTGCCCGCGTGGCATCGAGGTCACCAAGGCGATCCAGGAGGTGAAGCGCGCGCTCATCACGCGTCGCTTCTGACCCGCTCGTAGCACCTGTTACGTCGACAGGCCCCGTCCCCGCAGACTTGACCCTGCCGGGGGCGGGGCCTGTTGCTGCGCCGGGGGCCGCACGGGCGGTACGGTTCAGCGGAGCTGATGACCGAAAGAGAACGGGGATCGTCGTGAGCGAGCCGAATCCGTACGCGGACGACGCGTACAAGTGGGGCCCGCCCCAGCAGCAGCCGGGCCACCAGCCCACCGTCGCCGACGGCCAGGGGTACGGCCCTCCGGCGCCGGGGGCCCCGCCCGCGTACGGCTATCCGCAGCCGCTGCCGGAGTCCGCGACCCAGCCCGGCCCCGGTTACGGGTACCCCAACGCGGCGCAGCCGACGATGCCCGGCCAGTACCTCCCGGTGCCCCAGGGAGCGCCCGGCCAGGGCGGTGTCCCGATGCTGTCGATCGGCGACATCACCGTGATGAGCGACGCGATCGTCACCCCGTCCGGGACGATGCCGCTCAAGGGCGCGGTCTGGACGGCCACGGACATGTCGCGCACGGAGGAGAAGATCCCGACGCACGCGGTCGTACTGGCGATCGTCTTCGCGCTGTTCTGCCTGATCGGGCTGCTGTTCCTGCTCATGAAGGAGAAGCGGACCACCGGCTTCATCCAGGTCACGGTCACCAGCGGCGGCCGGCACCACGCGACGATGATCCCGGCCATGGGCCCGCACACCTTCCCCGCGGTGATGGGCCAGCTCAACCAGGCCCGCTCCATGAGCGCCTGACGCCCGGGGCGCTCTGACCCACCTCCCCCAGGACCCCTTCTTGAACATGTTCAAGAAGGGGTCTACAGTCATGCCCACAAGCATTTTTGAACGCGTTCAAGGGAGGGTGGGGCATGGACCTCACTGTTGTCGCGTACGTCATCTATCTGTTGATCACCGTGGCGCTCACCGTCTGGGTCGCGCGCACGCTCAGCCGCAACGGACGGATTTTCCTCGCCGATGTGCTGCACGGGAACGAGAAGCTCGCCGACGCCGTCAACCACCTGTTGGTGGTCGGCTTCTACCTGGTCAACCTCGGGTTCGTCACGCTCTACCTGAGATACGCCGACGGGGTGGCCAACGCCCGTGAGCTGTTCGAGGCCCTCTCGGTGAAGGTGGGCGTGGTGCTGCTGGTGCTCGGCGTCATGCACCTGGGCAATGTGTGGGTGCTCAGCCGCATCCGCCGCCGCAGCGCCCTGGAGCGGGAGCAGACCCCGCCCGTACCGCCGGGGGCCTGGACGCCGCCGGCCACCGAGGGACCGTGGGCCGCTCCCGCACCGGGGCGGTGAGCCCGGTGACCGAGGCCGCGCCCGCGGTGCCGGCGGGGCCCGCCTCGTACACCGCCGCCCGGACCGCGCCCGTACGCCGGCTCACCGTGCTCTACGACGCGCGGTGCCCGCTCTGCGTCCACCTGCGGCACTGGCTCCAGCGGCAGCGGCAGCTCGTCCCGCTGGACCTCGTACCGGCCGGATCGGCCGAGGCGCGGCGGCGGTTCCCGGAGCTGGACCACGCCGCGACCCTGGCGGAGATCACCGTCGTCGGCGACCTGGGACAGGTCTACCGGGAGACCTCCGCCTGGATCGTCTGCCTCTGGGCGCTGGCCGAGTACCGCTCCAGGGCCCACTGGCTGACCACGCCGGCGGGGCGGCCCTTCGCCCGGGGCACCGTCCTGGCCGCCGCCCGCTACCGCTCCCTGGCCCTCCCGCCCTGCGCCCCCGGGGTCCGTGAGTGCGCCGCCCCGCCCGGAGGACCGTGGGGTCCCCGATAACCTTGGGCCCGTGGAGAAGGAAGAGAAGAACGTGCAGGAGACCAAACCGGCCAAGGCCGCGAAGAGCGAGCAGACCCGCACGCTGATTCTCGAAACGGCGCTCCGGCTCTTCGCGGAGCGCGGCTACGACCGGACGACCATGCGGGCCATCGCCCAGGAGGCGGGCGTCTCGGTCGGGAACGCCTATTACTACTTCTCCTCCAAGGAGCACCTGGTCCAGGGCTTCTACGACCGGATCGCCGGCGAACACGCGGCGGCGGTCCGGCCCGTACTGGAGGGCGACCGGGATCTGACCGTACGCATCAGGGGCGTACTGCTCGGCTGGCTGGACGTGGCGGAGCCGTACCACCGCTTCGCCGCCCAGTTCTTCAAGAACGCCGCCGATCCGGACAGCCCGCTCTCCCCGTTCTCCGAGGACTCGGTGGCCGCCCGCGACGCGGCGATCTCCATCCACGAGCGCTGCATCGCCGGAGCGGACGTCAAGAGCGACCCGGAACTGGCGCCACTGCTGCCGCAGTTGATGTGGCTGATGCAGATGGGGCTGGTGCTGTTCTGGGTGTACGACCGCAGCGAGAACGCCGAGCGCAGCCGCCGGCTGGTCGAGCGCACCGCGCCGATCGCCGCCCGGGCGATCTCGCTCTCCCGGTTCCGGGTGCTGCGACCGCTGGTACGGCAGATCCACGGTCTGCTGGTGGAGTTCCTGCCGGGCACGGAGACGGCCGGGCCCCAGGAGCGAGACGCCCCCGGGGCCCGGCCGGCCGGCTGACCCGTGCGGATCAGATCCAGCTGAGTTCCCACAGGCGCCAGGTGCCGGTGCCGTCGGAGAGGTACTGGGAGCCGGCGACCTCGGAGTTGGCGACGACGTAGTCCTTCTTCTGCCACAGCGGCAGCAGGGGGACGTCCTCGCCGACCAGCGACTGCATCTCCTTGAAGTCGCCCGAGGTCCGGCCGCGGTCGCTGAACTGCTGCGTGGCGGCGATCAGCTGGTCCATCTTCTTGCTGGAGTAGCCGCTGTGCAGGACGTTCCCGGTGCCGACGAGCGGCTGGCTGAAGGTGTCGGGGTCCGGGAAGTCGGGGAACCAGCCGACGGTGTACATCTCGTACTTTCCGGCCGCGTACCCCTTCTGGTACTTCGTCCACTCCACGGCCTCGACCGTGACGTCGAACAGCCCGTCCTTCTCCATCTGACGGCGCAGCTCGGCGGTCTCCTTGGTGTACATGTCGCCCTCGCGGTAGGCGAAGTGGACGGGGACCGGCGTCTCCACTCCGGCCTCCTCCAGCAGTTGCGCCGCGCGCTTGGGGTCGGAGGAGGGGTAGGCGTCGAAGAAGGGGGTGCTGTGGCCGATGTAGCCGGTGGGGATCAGCGAGTACAGCGGGTCGACCGTGCCCTGGTAGACCTTCCGGACCAGGGGGCCCCGGTCGAGGAGCGTGGCGACGGCCTGGCGGACCTTCTTGTCCGCGAACGGCGATCCCTCGCGCTGGTTGAAGATGACGCTGCGGATCTCGGCGCTGGCGGCCTCGGTGACCCGCACGTCCGGGTCGTTCACGTTCAGTTCGGCGAGCGTCTCGGACGGCAGTTGACGGTGGGCGATGTCCACATCGCCGCTGTCCCAGGACGTCTGCAGTTCCTCGGAGGTCTTGAAGTAGCGGATGTTCACCGCCTCGCCGGTCTTCTTGAGCGCGCCCCGGTACTTCAGGTTCGGCACCAGCTCGGCGCTCTTCCCCGGCTCGTACGACTTCAGGACGTACGGTCCGGAGCCGTCGACCTGGTTGTCCTTGCGGAGCTTGTCCTTCGGGTACGTGGTCGGGTCGACGATCGCGGCGGCGCCGGTGGCGATCTTCTGCGGGAAGGTCGCGTCCTTGACGGACAGGTTGAACGTGATCGTGCGACCCTCGGTCGTCACCGTGTCGAGCGTGGGGAGGAGACCCGCGGGACCGACGTCCGACTTGATCGTGAAGATCCGGTCGAAGGAGTGCTTGACGTCCTCGGCGGTGATCTTGCGGCCGTTGGAGAAGGTCAGGTCGTCGCGGAGCTTGCACTGGTACGTCTGGAGCTTCTGCCCGACGAATCCGCAGCTCTCGGCGGCGTCCGGTTCCGGCGTGACGGCACCGGGCTTGAAGGTCATCAGCGACTGGTAGATGTTGCTGTAGATCGCCCAGGAACCCGCGTCGTACGCACCGGCCGGGTCGAGGGAGGTGACGACGTCCGACGTCCCGACGGTGATCGCGTCGGTCTTCGCCTCCCCCGACGGGAGCAGTTGCCAGGCACCGACGCCCGCTATCACCAATACCGCGAGAATCGCGAGAATCCGTACCCGGACCGACCGCATTGCCGTGCTCTCCCTTACCAGCCCCACCTCGGCGGTCGCGTTTGTGACGCGCACATCGCCGCATGTTCGCGCTTACCCAATCACACGATTTTCACATCTGGAAGAGTAAATGGGGCGCTCACAGCCTTTTATTGGACACGCGCCCGAACCTCTGTCCGAAAAGGCTGTTTCGCGCTTCCTACCTGCGGGTTTCCGTAGCTGACGGTGACTCTGCGGTGTGGATTTCATGACGAGGCAGCCGGGGCTCCCGGAACGTCGCACCCGCAACGGAGGCGGACGCGTCCTACGCCTACGCCTGACGGGAGGCCAGCTCCACGACGGTGATGTCGGAGGGGGCGCCCACCCGGACCGGCGGGCCCCAGGCGCCCGCACCGCGCGAGACGAAGAGCTGGGTGTCGCCGTAGCGTTCGAGCCCGGCGACGGTGGGGTTGGCCAGCTCGGCGAGGAGGTTGCCGGGCCAGAGTTGTCCGCCGTGGGTGTGGCCGGAGAGCTGGAGGTCGACGCCGTGCTCGACGGCGTCGTGGATGACGACGGGCTGGTGGGCGAGGAGGACGGCGGCCCGGCCGCGGTCCCGGTCGCCCAGTGCGCGGCCGAAGTCGGGCCCCTGCCCCTCGGTCTCGCCCGCGATGTCGTTGACGCCGGCGAGGTCGAAGCCCTCGATCTCGACCCGGGCGTTCTCCAGCGGGATCAGGCCCAGTTCGCGGACGTGGTCGACCCACTGCTCGGCGCCGGAGAAGTACTCGTGGTTGCCGGTGACGAAGAAGCTGCCGTGCCGGGCGCGCAGGGCGGCCAGCGGTTCGGCGGCGGAGCCCAGGTCCGCGACGGACCCGTCGACGAGGTCGCCGACGACGGCGACGAGGTCGGGCGAGGTCGCGTTGATCGTGTCGACGATCCGGCGGGTGTGGGCGCGGCCGAGGATCGGCCCGATGTGGATATCGCTGACCACGGCGATCCGGAAGCCGTGGGCGGAGCGGGGCAGTTTGGCCAGCGGGACGGTGATCCGCCGGACGCTGGGCCCGCGCAGCACGCCGTACGTGCCGTACCCGACGGTGGCGAGTCCGGCGGCGGCCGCCGCGCCGCCGACCACCCGGGAGACGAAGAGCCGCCGGGAGGGGCTGGGAGCGGGGACGGTGGGGGTGGCGGAGGTGGCGTCCCGGGCTTCCGCGGCGGGTTCCGCTTCCGGTTCCGCCACGGGCTCCGGGGCCGTACGCGCGACGGCTTCCGATCCGTTGGGGGCACCACCCGACCGGGACGGCACCAGCGCTTCGGCACGAGGGCGGGTCTCGCCCGCGACGTCGACGAGGGCGCCGGAAGCCGTTCCGCTTTCCGCCGCGCCCGTCCTCGCGTCGCGCCGGGCGAGAACCCGCAGGAGAAGGGGGCGTACCGCCTCACCCACGAACAGCGCCAGCGTCAGGTAGAGCAGACAGGCCAGCCAGAGGAACCCCGGCCAGGCCAGCACCTGCTGGAGCCAGAAGGGGGCTCCCACCCGGCCGGACGTCATGGCGCCGACGGTCAGCAGGGGCAGGACGAAGGCCGCGACGGTGCCCGCCCGGCGCAGCGGGCTGCCCGGCGCCGTCGTGTCACCGACGAAGCGGCGCCACAGATACCGGTGCACGGCGCCGAGCAGCGCCAGCACGACGAGCCCCACCAGAGCGAAGACCACTGCTGCCATCCGAGCTTCCCCATGTTCCCGTCGTCATGCGCGGTCGTCCGTCATGCGCGGTCGTCGCGCAAAGCCCTCACTCCGCGCAACCCGATCACGCCGACCGCCGTCCCCAGAGACAAGGACGTGATGGCGAGCAGCAGGTGCACCCAGAAGTACCCGGTCGGTTCGCCCGCGTCGTCGAAGGCGAGCCCGCTGCCGTCCTGCCACAGGTTCTTGACGAAAGTGATCCAGATGAACCAGCTCCACACCCCGAACGCGAGCAGGAACCAGGACACGCGGCGGCTGAGCTTCATGGGTCCAGTATCGCCGCCGCCTCCCGGCCCCCTCCCCCGGGGTGGCGTCCGAACGGGGCCGTCCCGGCGTTCCCTGCGGCGGGTCAGCCGGTCCGGGTCCGCATCCACACCTTCGCCCTGTACGTTTCCGACCGTGCCTGCTCTGAAAAAGATCGCCCTCACGGTCACCTCCGCCGCCTTGTTGTCCGGTTTCGTCCTGAGTCCCGCCGTGGCGGCCGACAAGGACAAGAGCGACGGCAAACAGCCCAAGCCGCCGAGCACGATGTCCAGCCTCGGCGGGGAGCAGCTCGCCAAGGCCGGCACCCAGGTCAATCTGGGCCCGGGGGCGCCGGTGCTGCCCAAGAAGCTGACCGGCCGGTCCTGGATCGTCGCGGACGCGGAGAACGGCGACGTCCTGGCGGCGCACAACTCGCACTGGCGGCTGCCGCCCGCCTCCACGATGAAGATGCTCTTCGCGGACACCGTCCTGCCCGCGCTCCAGCCCACCTCCCTGACCCACAAGGTGACGGAAGGCGAGCTGTCCGGGGTCGGCGAGGGCAGCAGCCTGGTCGGGATCAAGGAGGACCACACCTACACGGTCCACGACCTGTGGCTCGGGGTATTCCTGCGGTCGGGCAACGACGCGGTGCACGTCCTGTCGGAGATGTACGGCGGTATCCCGCAGACGGTGACCGCGATGCAGAAGCACGCCGAGGAGCTCCAGGCCCTGGACACCCGGGTGATCTCGCCGGACGGGTACGACGCGCCGGGCCAGGTCTCCAGCGCCTACGACCTGACCCTGATCGCCCGCAGCGGACTCCAGAAGAAGGACTTCCGTGAGTACGCGGCGACCGCGTCGGCCGACTTCCCCGGCGAGGAGAAGAAGGGGAAGAAGCGTGACTCCTTCGAGATCCAGAACACCAACCGGCTGATCACCGGGGACCTCGGCGTGGACCCGTACCAGGGCATCGCGGGCGTCAAGAACGGCTACACCACCCAAGCGGGCAACACCTTCACCGGCGTCGCCGAGCGCAACGGCAAGGTCCTGCTGGTCACGGTCATGAACCCGTCGGCGGAGGAGAGCCACGCCGTCTACAAGGAGGCCGCCCACCTGCTCGACTGGGGCTTCGCCGCGAGCGGCAAGGTGACCCCGGTCGGCGAGCTGGTACCGCCGAAGTCCGTGGACACCGGCACCGCGACCGGTGGCAAGGGCGCGGCACCCGCCGCCGGAGCCGACCAGGGCTCGGGGGGCCAGGCGGAGGCCGCGCACGCGTCGGCGGCCTCGGACGGTTCCAGCGGGGTCGGGATCGCCCTGGCGATCATCGGCGGTCTGCTGGTGTTCCTGGCCGGCGGGGTGTTCCTCGTCAACCGTCGCTGGCCGCTGGCCGGCCTGGCCCGCCGCACCCCGCAGGCGGCCGACCCGGCGGAACCCGTCGAGCCGACCGAGCCTGTCGCGCCGACTGCCTCGGCCGCCCCGACCGACAAGTCCTAGACGACCTCAAGTCCTGGACGGCCGACGCTTCCCAAGGCGTGTCCGGCGGATCTCGACCGGGTCCGCCGGACACGCCCTAGACGCGGGTGGAGCCGCCGGGTCCCGTGGCGGCTCCACCCGGTCCCTGCCCGTCCGCCCCGGGCCCGTCCGCGCCGGGGCCGTCGGCGCCGGGGGCCTGTTCGGTCTCCACGCGGACCTCCTCGTCCTTGCTGCCGGTCGCCGTCCAGGCGGCGCAGAACAGCAGCAGCTTCGCGGTGAAGTTGATCCACAGGAGCAGCGCGATCGGCACGCCGAACGCCCCGTACATGCTCTTGCCCGCGACCTCCCGCATATAGCTGCCGAGCAGCAGCTTGAGCAGTTCGAAGCCGACCGCCCCGAGCAGGGCCGCGACCACCAGCCGCCGCCGGGGCGGCTCCACCCCGGGCAGCAGCGTCAGCAGGTAGAGCAGCAGCAGGAAGTCGGCGACGACCGCGACCGCCAGGGCGGCCACCCGCAGCAGGACGCCGCCGGCCCCGTCCTCGGGGATGCCGATGAGGTCGGCGGTCCAGCCGACCGCTGTCGAGCCGATGGTGGAGACCGCCAGGGTGGCGAGCGCCGCGCCGCCGAGGCCGACCAGCAGCACGGCGTCCTTCACCTTGGCGACGACGGGGTTGGCCTCCTGGACGTCGTCCAGCTCCCAGACCGCGCGCAGGCACTCCCGCATGGAGCCGACCCAGCCGACACCGGTGAACAGCAGCAGCGCGCCGGCCACCAGGCCGACCGTGCCCGCGTTGGCGATCAGCCCGTCGATGCCCAGCTGGTCGGAGATGCCCGGCACCTGGTCGGCGATCTTGTCCTTGACGGTGTCGACCTGCTGGTCGCTCAGCAGGGCGGCGGCGACGGCCGCGCCGACCGCGATCAGCGGGAAGAGCGCCAGGAAGCTGATGAAGGTGATCGCCGCCGCGAGCCTGGCCCAGTGGACCCGGTCCAGCCGCTCGTAGGAACGCCACACGTGCGTTTCCATCAGCCGGGCGACCAGGGGCCCGATCACCGGGAGTTTCTTCAGCCAGTCCATGACGTCACGCGTACCCTCCTGGGCCCGGAACATCGGCGGCCCGCCCCCGGACTCTCCCGGACCCGTCCGGCGGAACTCCGCCACGCTCCGCCGACACTCACTCCGTCACCCGTTCCGGTGAGCGAATTCACCAATGCCGCGAAGGGGATTTCCCGGACGATACGGTCACCCTCATGTCCGTCGACACGGTGTCCTTGACCGGCTGGGGCCGCACCGCCCCGACGACCGCCGTGCGGTTTCGCCCCCGCACCCACGAGGAGGCCGCCGCCGTCGTCCGGGGGCGCGGGCCCCGGGGTGTCATCGCGCGCGGGCTGGGACGGTCGCCCGGGGACGCGGCGCAGAACGCGGGTGGCTCGGTGCTCGACCTCACGGGCCTGGCCAGGGTCGGCGGTGTCGACGCCGCCGTCGGCGTGGTGCGCTGCGACGCGGGGGTGAGCCTGGAGCGGCTGCTGCGGGTGCTGCTGCCGCTCGGCTGGCTCCCTCCGGTCGTGCCGGGGACCGGCAGGGTGACGGTCGGCGGGGCGATCGGCTCCGATCTCTCCGGCCTCGACCACCGCCGCTCGGGCTCGTTCGCCCGGCACGTGAGCGCCCTGGAGCTGCTCACCGCCGACGGCGAGGTGCGTACGGTGCTGCCGGGCACCGCCCTCTTCGACGCGACCGCCGGGGGCCTGGGGCTGACCGGGGTGATCCTGGGCGCCACCCTGCGCCTGCGGCGCGTGACGACCGGGCTGATGTCCGTCTCCACCGAGCGCGCCGGGGACCTGGACGATCTGCTGGCCCGCTTCACCGCGGGCGGCGACCGGCTGCCGTACGCCTCCGCCTGGATCGACCTGATGGCCCGGGGCCGGGCGACCGGACGCGGGATCCTCACCCGGGGGGAGCACGCGACCTCTGATATGCGCCTGGCGCACGCGGGGCGCACTCCACTCCCCTCGCGTTTCGGAGGGCCCCGGGGACGGTTCCGGCTCCCCGGCTTCCCGCCGGTGCCCGGCGGGCTGCTGGGCCCGGCCTCGGCCGCCCTGTACAACGAGGTCCGCTACCGGGGCGCACCCCGCGCGCGGACCGGTGAGCTCCGGCCGGTTTCCGCCTTCTTCCACGGCGCGGACGCCTTCCCGGACGCGAACCTGCTGTACGGCCGGGGCGGCCTGGTGCGCTACCGGTTCGCCGTCGGGTACGGCCGGGAGGAGACCCTGCACCGGGTCGTGCGGCGGATCGCGGCGCGCCGGACCCCCGCCGTGCGGGCCGTGCTCCAGCGGATCGGGGCGGCGGACCCGGGCCTGCTGTCGTTCGCCGCGCCCGGCTGGTCCCTGGCCCTGGATCTGCCCGCGGCCCTGCCCGGCCTGGCCCGCTTCCTCGACGACATCGACGAGGAGGTGGCCGCCGCCGGGGGCCGGGTCTGCCTGGCCGAGGACTCCCGGATGCGGCCGGAGACGGCGGCCGCGATGTACCCGGGTCTCGCGGACCTCCGGGAGCTGCGGGCACGGCTGGACCCGACGGAGGCGTTCCGCTCCGACCTGTCGCGCCGGCTCGGGCTGTAGGCCCCAGCGCTGCCCGCGTTTCTCCCCCACCCCCTCTGATCAGGAGTTTTCCGTGAAGGATGCCTTCGGCGCCCCGCAGTCCCTGCTCGTCCTCGGCGGCACCTCCGAGATCGCCCTGGCCACCGCGCGCCGGCTGGTCGCCCTGCGCACCCGCCGGGTCTGGCTGGCCGGGCGCCCCTCCCCGGCCCTGGAGTCGGCCGCCGTCGAGCTGCGCGGCCGGGGGGCGGACGTGCGGACCGTCGACTTCGACGCGCTGGACTCCGCCTCCCACGAGGTCGTCCTCGGCAAGGTCTTCGCGGAGGGCGACATCGACGTGGTGCTGATGGCGTTCGGGGTCCTCGGCGACCAGGCGCGGGACGAGGAGGAGCCGATGGCCGCGGTCCGGGTCGCCCAGACCAACTACACGGGGGCGGTCTCCGCCGGGCTGGTGTGCGCCGGCGCACTGCAGGCGCAGGGGCACGGTTCGCTGGTGGTCCTGTCGTCGGTGGCCGGGGAGCGCGCCCGGCGCGCGGACTTCATCTACGGCTCCAGCAAGGCGGGCCTCGACGCGTTCGCGCAGGGCCTCGGCGACGCGCTCCAGGGGACCGGGGTGCAGGTGATGGTCGTCCGCCCCGGCTTCGTCCGGACCCGGGCCACGGCGGGACGGCCGGAGCAGCCGTTCGCGACCGGCCCGGAGGAGGTCGCGGAGGCGATCGTCACGGGGCTGCGGCGGCGCTCGGAGAGCGTGTGGGTGCCCGGTTCGCTCCGGGTGGTGATGGCGGCGCTGCGGCACGTCCCGCGCCCGCTGTTCCGCCGGCTCCCGGTCTAGGGGATACGTCCACCGTCGGTCCGGGGACCGCGGCCCCGGGCGCTCAGGTCCGCAGCGACGAGGCCGACGGCGCGTCGATCGTGTAGCCGCCCTGGGCCGGGACGGCGGGCGTGCCGCCGCCCGCTCCGAACGGGAAGTCCCGGAGCTTGCGCCAGACGGCGTCCGGGCCCTGCTCGTACAGCGCGAAGGATCCGCAGGTCCAGGCGGCCTCGTACTCCGCGAGCTCCTCGTAGGCCCGGTCCATGGCCTCCTCGGCGATGCCGTGGGCCACGGTGACGTGCGGGTGGTAAGGGAACTGGAGCTCGCGCACCAGCGGGCCCGAGGCGTCCCGGACCCGCTTCTGGAGCCAGGCGCAGGCCGAGGCGCCCTCGACGACCTGGACGAAGACGACCGGCGACAGCGGGCGGAAGGTGCCGGTGCCGGACAGCCGCATCGGGAACGGCCGGCCGGCCGTGGCGATCCGGTCGAGGTGTTCCTCGATCGCCGGGAGGTCGGCCGACTGCGCCTCGGTCGGCGGCATGAGGGTGACGTGCGTGGGAATGCCGAAGGCGGCAGGGTCCCCGAAGCTCGCGCGGCGGTCCTGGAGCAGGCTGCCGTAGGGCTCCGGGACCGCGATCGAAACGCCGAGCGTTACGGTCCCCACGTCGTTCTCCTCCACCGTCGATGGTCGATTTTCGGTCATGCCGCGTGGGCCGGGTTTCCGGCCCACGCGTTCCGTCGCCGCAAGTGTGACCCCTGCGGCCATGATCTCGCCAGGGTCCTTGGACTCAGTGCTTCGCGGGCAGGAAGCCCATCCGGTCGTACGTCTGTGCCAGGGTCTCCGCGGCGACGGCCCTGGCCTTCTCCGCTCCCTTGGCCAGGATGGCATCCAGCGTCTCCGGGTCGTCCAGGTACTGCTGGGTGCGGGTCCGGAAAGGAGTGACGAATTCCACCATGGCCTCGGCCAGATCGGTCTTCAGCGCACCGTAGCCCTTGCCCTCGTAACTCCGCTCCAGATCCTCGACGGGGCTGCCGGAGAGGGTGGAGAGGATCGTGAGCAGGTTGCTGACGCCCGGCTTCTTCTCGGCGTCGAAGCGGATCACCGTGTCGGTGTCGGTGACCGCGCTCTTCACCTTCTTCGCCGTGACCTTCGGGTCGTCGAGCAGGTTGATGAGGCCCTTCGGCGTGGAGGCCGACTTGCTCATCTTCACCGCCGGGTCCTGGAGGTCGAAGATCTTCGCCGTCTCCTTGAGGATGTACGGCGCGGGGACGGTGAACGTCTGCCCGTACCGGCCGTTGAACCGCTCGGCGAGGTCCCGGGTCAACTCGATGTGCTGGCGCTGGTCCTCGCCCACCGGGACCTGGTTCGCCTGGTAGAGCAGGATGTCCGCGACCTGGAGCACCGGGTAGGTGAAGAGGCCGACGGTGGCCCGGTCGGTCCCCTGCTTGGCGGACTTGTCCTTGAACTGCGTCATCCGGGAGGCCTCGCCGAAGCCGGTGAGGCAGTTCATCACCCAGCCGAGCTGGGCGTGCTCGGGCACATGGCTCTGGACGAAGAGCGTGCAGCGCTCGGGGTCCACACCGGCCGCCAGCAGCTGCGCCACGGCGAGCCGGGTGTTGGCCCGCAGCTCGGCGGGGTCCTGCGGGATCGTGATCGCGTGCAGGTCCACGACCATGTAGAAGGCGTCGTGGCTCTCCTGCAGCGCCACCCACTGGCGCACCGCGCCCAGGTAGTTGCCGAGGTGGAACGAGCCCGCGGTGGGCTGGATCCCGGAGAGCACGCGCGGACGGGCGGCCGCACCGGTGCGGCCCGTCTGCGGCTGGTCGGTGGGGAGGTCAGAGGCCATGGCTCCATTGTCTCAGGTACGGGGGCGATCTCCGGCAGCCGGTGCGGGGCGGAGAGGGCGCGTACCCGCGGGAGCTCGGAGCACGGGAGCGCACGTCCGGGAAGAACCGCACATTTCGGCTGCCCGGCGTGCGACGGCGGGCGCGCCGGGCAATGGAGGTTTCCCGGCGCGGGTTCCGACCGACGATACAAAGTGGGCACCACCCCCGCCCACGCCGCACGACGAACGGAGATCCCGTGTCGATCACGGAAACTGCCATCGCCTCCGCCGAGGCGCACAGCGCGCACAACTACCACCCGTTGCCGGTCGTCGTGGCCTCGGCGGAGGGCGCCTGGATGACGGATGTCGAGGGCCGCCGGTACCTCGATCTGCTCGCCGGATACTCGGCACTCAATTTCGGCCATGGCAACCGTCGGCTCATCGACGCGGCCAAGGCCCAGCTGGACCGGGTGACGCTGACGTCCCGGGCCTTCCACCACGACCGGTTCGCCGACTTCTGTACGGAGTTGGCGGCGCTGTGCGGCATGGAGACGGTGCTGCCGATGAACACCGGCGCGGAGGCCGTGGAGACCGCGGTGAAGACCGCCCGCAAGTGGGGCTACCGGGTCAAGGGCGTGCCGGACGGCATGGCGAAGATCATCGTGGCCTCGGACAACTTCCACGGCCGCACGACCACGATCGTCAGCTTCTCCACCGACCCGGAGGCACGGGCCGACTTCGGCCCGTACACCCCCGGCTTCGAGATCGTCCCGTACGGGGACCTCACCGCGATGCGGGAGGCGATGACCGAGAACACCGTGGCGGTGCTGATCGAGCCGATCCAGGGCGAGGCCGGGGTGCTGGTGCCGCCGGCCGGCTATCTCCCCGGCGTACGGGAGCTGACCCGTGAGCGGAACGTGCTGTTCATCGCGGACGAGATCCAGTCGGGGCTGGGGCGTACCGGGAAGACGTTCGCGCTGGAGCACGAGGGCGTGGTGCCGGACGTGTACCTGCTGGGGAAGGCGCTCGGCGGCGGGGTGGTCCCGGTGTCGGCGGTCGTCTCATCGGCGGACGTCCTCGGCGTGTTCCGGCCCGGCGAGCACGGCTCCACGTTCGGCGGGAACCCGCTGGCCTGCGCGGTGGCGCTGGAGGTGATCGCGATGCTGCGGACCGGCGAGTACCAGCAGCGGGCGGCAGAGCTGGGCGACCATCTGCACCGGGAGCTGGGCCTGTTGACGGGCGGCGGCGCGGTGCGGGCGGTGCGCGGCCGGGGTCTGTGGGCGGGCGTCGACATCGCTCCGGCGCTGGGCACCGGCCGGGAGATCTCGGAGAAGCTGATGAAGCTGGGGGTGCTGGTGAAGGACACCCACGGCTCCACGATCCGGATCGCCCCGCCGCTGGTGATCAGCAAGGAGGACCTGGACTGGGGCCTGGACCGGCTGCGGGCGGTACTGAGCGCCTGAGGGAACCGGGGGCCGGGCAGCGGACCCGCACGGCCCCTGCCCGGCCTCCGGCTCTCAGAGAATGACGTGGGGCAGGAAGCGGGCGTACTCGTCCGTGACCGGCCCCGCCGACTCCCGGATGCCGAGCCCCGCCGCCTCGTCCTCGACGACCCAGGCGCCGAGCACCACCCGGTTGCCGTCGAAGTCGGGCAGCGGGGCTGCCTCCTGGTAGCAGCACGGCTCGTCGCGCGTCACGGGCGACGAGCCGGGGCCGTACAGCTCGACGCCGGCGCCCTCGCGGCCGAGCAGCGGCTTGGACACGTATCCGGCCCCGCCGGGACCGGCCAGCTCGCGCGGGCCGTCGAGGTAGGCGGGCAGCAGGTTGGGGTGGCCGGGGTACAGCTCCCAGAGGACCGCGAGCAGCGCCTTGTTGGAGAGGAGCATCTTCCAGGCGGGCTCGATCCAGCAGGTGGTGCCGGAGCCGCCGCCGTTGTCGAGGGTGTCCAGCACCTGGGGGCCGAAGCGGTCGGTGGCCAGCCACTCCCAGGGGTAGAGCTTGAAGCAGCTGCGGATGAACCGCAGCCGTTCGTCGACGAACCGGCCCGACAGCCGGTCCCAGCCGATCTCCTCGACGGACAGCGCCTCGGTGTCGAGCCCGGCCTGCTGGGCGGTCTCGCGCAGATACGCGACCGTCATCAGGTCCTCGCCCAGCTCGTCGCCGTCGGAGTGGACGAAGTGCAGCGGCCCGGGCGGCAGCAGGGGCGCCTGCCGCTTCCAGGTGTCGACCAGCCGCTCGTGCAGGGAGTTCCACTGGTCGGCCCCGGGGAACCGGTCCTCCATCCAGAACCACTGCGCGCTCGCGGCCTCCACCAGCGAGGTCGGGGTGTCGGCGTTGTACTCCAGCATCCTCGGCGGGCCGTTCCCGTCGTAGCGCAGGTCGAACCGCCCGTATACGGAAGGCAGTTCGGCGCGGCGGCGCCAGGACTCGGCGACCAGCGCGGCGAGGCGGGGGTCGGTGATGCCGAGGTCGTCGAAGCGGCCCTGCTCGACGATGTGCGCGGCGGCGGCCAGGCACATCGTGTGCAGTTCCTCGACGGTCTCCTCCAGCGCCTCGACCTCGGGCAGCGAGAAGACGTAGTAGGCGCTCTCGTCCCAGTACGGGCGCAGCGAACCGTCCGGGTAGCGGGTGAGCGGGTAGACGACGCCCTGCGCCTCGACGGTCTCCTGCCAGCCGGGGCGCGGCTCGATCGTGCGGCGTTCCACGGCGGTCAGCCGCCGCCGGAGCCGGAGCAGCCGAAGCCGCCGCGGTCGACGGCCGACTTGTCGAAGCTGCCGCCCTGCACCTTGCCGCTGTCGCTCTTGCCGCCGTAGTAGTACGAACCGTTGCCGCCGCTGCGGCACTCGGAGCTCGGCAGGGTCCGCTGCGTCGTGCGGTCGGCGCAGCGCTTGTCCGGCTCCGAGCCGCAGGACGTGATCGTCAGGGCGAGCAGCCCCATACCGCCGAGCACGACCGTGCTCGACCTCAGCCTTCGTGTGGACATGTTCGGTTCTCCCCCGTGGTACGCGATCGGATCCGGCTTCCTTTTTCCGCCACCGGACCTCTTGTCAGATTAGTGGGAGGGGGGTGCTGTTCGGAACCTGGCCCTCACGGGAGCACCCGGCACAGGGCGTCGAGGGCGCCCGCCCAGGCGCTCTCCGACGGCGAGCCGTAGCCGATCACCAGGGCGTCGCGGGCGGCCGGGGCGTCCGGATGCCGGTAGCGGGCGAGACCGTCCAGTGCCAGACCCTGGAACGCCGCCGCCTGGATCACCGAACGCTCGGCGCCCGGCGGGAGTTCGAGGACCGCGTGCAGCCCGGCCGCGATCCCGCTGACCTCGATGCCCGGGGCGCGCTCGGCGAGCGCCGCGACGAGCTGGTCGCGGCGGCGGCGGTAGCGCAGCCGCATGGCGCGCACATGCCGGTCGTACGCCCCCGAGGCGATGAACTCCGCGAGCGTCAGCTGGTCGGGCGAGCCGGACATCCAGCCGGACACGCCCTTCTCCGCCGCCACCTCCCCGACCAGGTCCCGGGGCAGCACCATCCAGCCGAGGCGCAGCCCCGGGGCCAGCGACTTGCTGGCGGTGCCGAGATGGACGACCCGCTCCGGGTCGAGGCCCTGGAGCGCCCCCACCGGCTGCCGGTCGTACCGGAACTCCCCGTCGTAGTCGTCCTCCAGGATCAGCCCGCCGGTGGACCGGGCCCAGTCGACGGCGGCGGCGCGCCGGTCCGGGTGCAGCGGTACGCCGGTGGGGAACTGGTGCGCCGGGGTCAGCAGGACCGCGCCCGCGCCGCGCAGCGCGGCCGGCTCGCCGGTCCGGGACCCGTGCTCGTCCAGGGGCAGGCACGGGGTGCGCAGCCCGGAGTCGGTGAGGAGGTCTCTGTGGACGTCGAGCCCGTACGACTCGACGGCGACGTCCCGGACCCCGCGCCGCCGGAGCACCCGGCCCAGCAGGGTCAGCCCGTGCGCGAAGCCGGAGCAGATCACGATGCGCTCCGGGTCGGCGTGGACCCCGCGCGCCCGCGCCAGGTACTCGGCCAGCACGGTGCGCAGTTCGACGCGGCCGTGCGGATCGCCGTAGCCGAAGGCCTCGTCGGGCGCGGCGGTGAGCGCCTTGCGGGCGGCCTTGAGCCAGGCGGTGCGCGGAAAGGCGGAGAGATCCGGCGAGCCGGGCTTCAGGTTGTACCCGGCCCCGGGCCGCGCCGTCCGGGGCCGGGCCGCCACATGGTCGGCCCGGCGCGGCGCGGACCGCTGGGCGACCCGGGTCCCCGAGCCCTGGCGGGCGGTGAGCCAGCCCTCGGCGACCAGTTCGGCGTAGGCGTCGGCGACCGTGTTGCGGGCGACGCCCAGGTCGGCGGCGAGCACCCGGGAGGACGGCAGCCGGGTGCCGGGGGCCAGGCGGCCGGAGCGCACCGCCTCCCGCAGCGCCTCCATCAGCCCGCTGCGGAGCCCCTGGCCGACCGGTTCCAGATGCAGGTCCGCGCCGAAAGTGGCCCAGGAATCCGTCATGCCAATGGACCATACCGGGGTGCCATCGGGGCCGTAGCGTCGTCCTCATGACCTCGACGCACGAGCACCACCACGCCCCGGCCGGCCTCTCCCCCGAGGAGCCGCCCCGGATCTCCGTCTCCCAGCTCCTCCCGGACGTCTACAAGGCGATGGTCCGGCTCGACATCGCCGCCCGCAAAGGCCTGGACCCCGTCCTGGTCGAGCTGGTGAAGATCCGGGCCTCACAGCTCAACCACTGCGCGTTCTGCCTGGACATGCATAGCAAGGACGCGCTCGCGGCGGGCGAGTCGGTCGAGCGGATCGTCCAGCTCAGCGCCTGGGAGGAGTCGCGGCACTTCTACACCCCGAAGGAGCTGGCGGCGCTGGCCCTGACCGAGGCGGTCACCGTCCTGACCGACGGCTTCGTCCCGGAAGAGGTGTACGAGGAGGCCGCCAAGCACTTCGAGGAGACCGAGCTGGCCCAGCTGATCGCCTCGATCAGCGTGATCAACGTCTGGAACCGTTTCGGCGTCACCGGCCGTCTGGGGCCCGGCCACTACACGCCCGGCGACCACAGCGGCTGACCGAGGGCTCCGCGGAGAGCATGCGTGAGCGCCCCCGGCAGCTGCTGCCGGGGGCGCTCGACGTGCCTCGGGTGCGGGTCTCAGATGAGGCCGAGTTCGCGGACCGCGTCGCGCTCCTCGGTGAGCTCCTTGACCGACGCGTCGATGCGCGCACGGGAGAACTCGTTGATGTCCAGACCCTGGACGATCTCGTACTTTCCGTCCTTCGTGGTGACCGGGAAGGAGGAGATGATGCCCTCGGGGACGCCGTAGGAGCCGTCCGACGGGATGCCCATCGAGGTCCAGTCGCCGGCGGCGGTGCCGTTGACCCAGGTGTGCACGTGGTCGATGGCGGCGTTGGCGGCCGAGGCGGCCGAGGACGCGCCACGCGCCTCGATGATCGCGGCGCCGCGCTTGGCGACGGTCGGGATGAAGGTGTCGGCCAGCCACGCCTCGTCGTTGACGGTCTCGGCGGCGTTCTTGCCGGCGATCTCCGCGTGGAAGATGTCCGGGTACTGGGTGGCCGAGTGGTTGCCCCAGATCGTCAGCTTCTTGATGTCGGAGACGGCGGCGCCGGTCTTGGCGGCCAGCTGCGAGATCGCGCGGTTGTGGTCCAGACGGGTCATCGCGGTGAAGCGCTCCGCCGGTACGTCCGGGGCGGCGGCCTGCGCGATGAGCGCGTTGGTGTTGGCCGGGTTGCCGACGACGAGGACCTTGATGTCGTCCGCGGCGTTGTCGTTGATGGCCTTGCCCTGCGGCTTGAAGATGCCGCCGTTGGCGGCGAGCAGGTCACCGCGCTCCATGCCCTTGGTGCGCGGGCGGGCGCCGACGAGCAGGGCGACGTTCGCACCGGCGAAGCCGACGTTCGGGTCGTCGGTGATCTCGATGCCGCGCAGCAGCGGGAAGGCGCAGTCGTCGAGCTCCATCGCGGTGCCCTCGGCGGCCTTGAGGCCCTGGGGGATCTCCAGGAGGCGCAGGTTGACCGGCACGTCCGGGCCGAGCAGGTGGCCGGAGGCGATGCGGAAGAGCAGCGCGTAGCCGATCTGGCCGGCTGCGCCGGTCACGGTGACATTCACGGGAGTGCGGGTCATGGCGGTCTCCGGTTTAGACAGCTGGCGGTGGGGGTCCCGGCCCCTGGTGCCGGACCCTGGTGCTGGACGCCCTCCCCGCCCCGACGAATCTTGACGTGAAGAGATATCCAGCGGTCAGGCTATCGGACCCGGCCCGGCCCGGCCGCCCGCCCCCCTGTGGCACCGCACACAACCGGTCACGCACCGCACCGATGGGCCCGGCCACGGGTCTCCTGGCTTCCGCCGCCCCGGGCCCGCCGTCACTCGCCCGGGTCGGTGCACCCCTTCGTGCCGGAGGTGAGCGTCGCGCAGGCCTTCGCGTCGGCCGCCTTCTTCACCGCGACCATCGGGGTGTACGCGTCGGTGTCCCCCATGACCTCGCTGTTCTGCGCTCCCCCGCCGGCGGTGATCCGCACGGTGTCGCCGATGGCCGCCTCGGAGAGCCGCGCCCAGGAGGCGGAGCAGACCTCGCTGTAGCGGACCTCGATCTTGCTGCCGCCGACCACGGCGCCGGCGACCGTACGGGCGAACTCGCCGCCGCAGCCCATCGCCTCGGGGTCCTTCCCGGCGCACTCCGCGCCGGTGCACTCGACGCCCACGGGCAGCTCCGGGGCAGCCTTCGTGGGAGCCACCGACGGGGTGGGGGTGGCCTTGGCCGCGTCGTCGCCCGGTGCGAGCAGCACCGCGCCGACCACGACGATCAGGGCGCCGACGGCCCCGACGGCGAGCATGGGGCCCTTCCCGCGGCCGCCGGGGGCTTTGCCGCGGCCGCCGGGGGCTTTGCCCGGTCGGGTGCCACGTATGTCCCGGCCGGAGCCGGAGCCGCGGCCGGTGCTCCCCGCCGCGTTCCGCTCACGATGCTGCCTGCCCTGGTTCGGCCGCTGCCCGCCCTGGTTCGGCCCGCCGTCGTACGGTCGGTCCTGGTGGTGGGCGGGGTGCGGTGCGGTGCCGCGCTGGGCGGGGACGAGGAGTTGGCGCGTGTCGTCGTCGCCGGGCTCGTGAGCCGCGCCGCCGTGCGGGTCCTTGCCGTAGGCGTCGCGGGGCGGGGCGTCCGTGCCGGCCGGGGCCGCGGCCGCCTGGCCCGCGGCGGCGGGAACCCGCGCGCCGGCGCCGGACGCGCTGTGCCGGCCGCCGCCGGCGGAGGACCGGCCGGACCGGCCGGCCGCCGGAGCGTCCGGAGCCGTCGTGCCGAGCTCGCCGAGCGCGGCACGGGCCTGCGTGATCCGGATGGCCTCCATCGTCATGTCGTGGCGCA
The DNA here is from genome assembly GCF_040638385.1 of Streptomyces sp. NPDC026589. Classification (NCBI taxonomy): domain Bacteria; kingdom Bacillati; phylum Actinomycetota; class Actinomycetes; order Kitasatosporales; family Streptomycetaceae; genus Streptomyces; species Streptomyces sp. NPDC026589. The sequence goes on along the minus strand of NZ_JBEZYG010000010.1, from coordinate 184,462 downwards.
TCTCGGCCCGGCTCCAGGCCCGCTCCGCCAGCTCCCACATGGTCGTGAGGTGGTGCTGCGGGGTGCCCGTCACCTCGGCGAGGGCCACGACGGCACCGCGCGGGGCGAGCAGCCGCCCGTTGAGATACCGCTCCCAGGACGTCTTGCTGTAACCCGTGCGGTCGGCCACGGCGTTGATGTTCAGCCCGCTGCGGTCGACGAGCCTGCGCAGCTGGCTGGCGAACTCCCTGATCTGCGGGTCGAGCTCTTCGGGCAGTGCCTTCCAACGAGGCATCGCGTTTCCCCCCTCTTGTCCCCCGGACGTCATTGCTGTGCCCCGCTACGGCCGGTCCCCCGGTCCGCGCATCCCCGGTCCGTCCGCTGCCGTCCGGTCCGGACCGTCAGCTGGACTACCCACGAGGATGCGCGGAGCCAGGGTGTCAGTTCCTGACGAGGAGGCGCACGGAAGCGTTCGGGACGGATGCGTGTGTTCTCACGCGCCCCGAGTCCGCGTCGGCCACTGCTCCGCCTGCTCCGTGCCGCTCTGTGCGCCGTGCCAGTCTGCCATCGTTGCGCGGCGATCACACCGTGCCGGAATGGTCACTTCCGTGCCACAGGCCACAGTGAGCGCTTGTTCCGGTCCTTCCTGTCCATGACGCTGGACTCGGGACGGGGCAAGGCCGCCCATCTCGCCGCATACCGGTGCTTTCTGCCCGGTTGTCCCGTTCCGCCGTGGTGTCCGTCCCTCCTCGGGGGTGGGGACGGGCACCACGGATGCCCTAGCGGATCGTGAAACGGACCGCGTCCTCCAGGACCGGGACGTCGAGCCACGGCTCGGGCTGTGCGACGAGCGCGAGCAGCACGATCAGCGTGCCCATCAGCCCGTACGTGACCAGGTCGGTGAAGCGGGAACGTACCGCCAGCATTCCGACCGAGGGCACCACCCAGCGCAGCACGGCACCGGCGATCAGCGCACCGCCGATCAGGATCGTGCCGATGCGGAACGCCTGGTCGAACGGGTCGAGCACCACGATCAACAGTCCGAGGCCCGCCGCGCAGAGCACGGTGAGCAGCGGCCACTGCCGGGCCGGGGCGGGTGCGTCGCCCGACGCCGCCCTGCCGCCGCCCTCGGGCCGGGCCGTGTCCCGGGTGAACCGCGGGAACCGCCGCGACCGGCGGGGGCGCCCGTCGGCCGCGTCCGTGCCCGGGGCCGAGGCCGTGCCCGTATCGGGGGCCGCGTCCGTGCCCGTGGACGTGGCGGTGTCCAGCGTTGTGTCCGGGGACGCGGACGGGGCGGCGTCCGTGCCCTGGGCCGTCGCGTCTGTGACATCCGCGACCGGGACCCGGTCCGGGCCCGGTCCGGTGGACCCGGTGGCCCCGTCCCGCTCCTCCCGCTCGTCCGGTTCGCGCGGCTCGTCCGCCGCCCGGCCGGTGGGGGCGGGGTCGGCGGGACTCGTACCAGCACCCATGGGGTTCCCTCCGGATCCGGCCGTCAGCCCGTTGCCGCGGCGTCGGCGGCCTCGGCGGCGGCCCGCTCGGCGGCCTCGACCACGTTGACCAGCAGCTGCGCGCGGGTCATCGGGCCGACGCCCCCGGGGTTCGGGGCGACCCAGGCGGCCACCTCACGGACCCCCGGGTGCACATCGCCGACGATCTTGCCGTCCGCGTCCCGGCTGACGCCGACGTCGAGCACGGCCGCGCCCGGCTTGACGTCCTCCGGCTTGATCAGGTGCTGCACCCCGGCGGCGGCGACGATGATGTCGGCCTGCCGCAGGTGGGAGGAGAGGTCCCGGGTGCCGGTGTGGCACTGGGTCACGGTGGCGTTCTCCGACTTGCGGGTCAGCAGCAGCGGGATCGACCGGCCGATGGTGACACCGCGTCCGACGACCACGACGTGCGCCCCGTTGATCTCCACTCCGTGCGCGCGCAGCAGCTGGACGACGCCCTGCGGGGTGCAGGGCAGCGGGCCGGTCTCGTTGAGGACGAGACGGCCGAGGCTCATCGGGTGCAGGCCGTCGGCGTCCTTCTCCGGGTCCATCAGCTCCAGGATCCGGTTGGTGTCGATGCCCTTGGGCAACGGCAGCTGGACGATGTAACCGGTGCACTCGGGGTTGGCGTTGAGCTCCCGGACGACGTCCTCGATCTCCTCCTGCGAGGCGGTGTCGGGGAGTTCGCGCTGGATGGAGCCGATACCGACCTGGGCGCAGTCACGGTGCTTGCCGTTGACGTACCACCGGCTGCCCGGGTCGTCCCCGACGAGCAGGGTTCCGAGGCCGGGAGTGATCCCCTGGGCCTTGAGGGCCGCCACACGGACGGTCAGATCGGTTTTGATCGCGGCAGCGGTGGCCTTGCCATCGAGAATCTGGGCAGTCATGCGCCCATCCTCGCGGATGACCCCGCCCGCATACCAATTGCCGGTGCCGCCCCCGTACCGCACATTGCACTTGCACAACATCCGGGGCTCCGGACTGGACAAACATATGTTCCGCTTATAACGATGAAGGCCGCGGTTGTACGGGGGGCGGGCCGCTGATCGATGTCCTTCCTCCGTGTGGCCATCTCGTCCCCACACGTCTGTTGAAGGAACACCCCTTATGAGCTTCGGCGACCCGAACAACCCGTACGGGCAGCAGCCCGGCCAGCCGCCCCAGGGCCCGCCGCAGGGACAGCCCGGTTACGGCTACCCGCAGCAGGCTCCGCAGGGTGTACCGCCGCAGGGCTACGGCTACCCGCAGCAGCAGCCGGGGTACCCCCAGCAGCCCGGCTACCCGCAGCAGCCGGGCCAGCCCTACGGCGGCGGCTACCCGCAGCAGCCCGGCCAGGGCGGCATGCCGGAGCTGGCCCACTGGGGCCTGCGCTTCGGCGGACTGATCGTCGACGGGCTCGTCATGATGGTCCCGTACATCCTGGTCATCATCGGCGGTGGGATCGGCGACTCCTTCGGCATGATCCTCAGCGCCGTCGGCTTCATCGGCCTCATCGCCGTGGCCATCTGGCAGCTGTACCAGGAGGGCACCACCGGCCAGACGATCGGCAAGAAGGCCGTGGGCATCCGCCTGCTGCGCGAGGCCGACGGCCGCCCGCTGGGCTTCGGCATGGCCTTCGTGCGCCGCCTCGCCCACTTCCTGGACAGCATCGCCTGCTACATCGGCTGGCTGTGGCCGCTGTGGGACGCGAAGAAGCAGACGTTCGCGGACAAGGTCTGCTCGTCGGTGGTCGTCAAGGCCAACTGATCCACCTGGTCGATCCGATCATCTGATCCACCGCAGCACCTCGCACGTACGAAGGCCGCACCCGTTCACCGGGTGCGGCCTTCGCGCGTACGGGCCCGGGGCCGCTGCCAGTCGCCGGGGCGCGGTCAGCCGCCGGGGGGTCGCGGTCAGTCGCTCCGGACGCCCGGGATCTCCGCCGGCTCCGGTGACGTGCGCTCCATCACCACGAAGCTGCCGCCCCGGTGCTTGAGCCGGTAGGACGCCTCGGGGTGCAGCTGCTGGGCGTACGCCACCGGGTCCTGGATCGGACGGGACCAGCCGAAGTCCAGGTTGATGGCGACGATGTCGGGTGCGGTGCCCGGGGCTCCGCCGACCCAGTAGACGGTGCGGTCGGAGGTGAGGTGGGCCATCAGCGTGATGTCCGTCTCGACCCGCGCCCCGGCCGGGATGGCGTCGAGCGCCGCCCTGGCCGCCTGGCTGCGGGCGTCGTCGGTGCGGTAGGTCTCCGGGCGCAGCAGGTCGCGCAGCGGCAGGTGCTGGGTCATCGCGACGGCGATCGCGGCGGCGACGGGCACGGCGACCTTCGCGTACGAGGCGAGCCAGGGCCGGTGCGAGTCGCGGCTGCGGCGGACGCCGTCGGCCAGCGCGAGGAAGAGCACCGGCATGAGGATCGCGCTGTAGTGCCAGACCATGCCCCAGTGGTTGCTGTCCTGCGAGAGCAGCCGCCAGCCGAGCGTGGGAACGATCAGCAGCGTCAGCGGTGAACGCAGCGCCATGAACGCGGTGATGCCGATCAGGAAGACCAGCATCTCGATCTTGACGGAGGAGTTGAGGACGCCGAGGACGGAGTCCAGCATCGAGACGTCCTGCTCACCGTTCTTGTCGATCTTCTTCCAGTAGTCGTAGGTGCCCGCGCTGCTGGCCGCCGGGATGAGGACCATGAGTGTGACGACGAAGGCGGCGACCCCGAAGGCGGCGAGCAGCGCGCCCTGGAGGCGGCGGCCGTACACGAAGAGCAGGAAGCCGACGACCGCCACGGTGGCGCCCAGGTCCTCCTTGACCAGGACCAGGGGGAGCGACCACAGGAGCGCGGCCGTGTACCGCTTCAGGAGCAGGGCCCGGCAGACGAGGGCCAGCAGTGGTACGGCGAACGCGATCTCGTGGAAGTCGGCCTTCACCGCTTCCTGGATGCCCCAGGAGAGCCCGTACGCGACGGTGACGCAGAGCCCCGAGCGCCCGCCGAGGAGCTGCTGGGTGGTGCGACCGACGATGACCGCTCCCAGCGCGAACAGCGCGGCCTGCGCGAACAGCAGGGACTCGGCGGACGGCCAGAGCCAGTACAGCGGGGCCAGCAGCGCCACGATCGGGGAGAAGTGGTCGCCGAGGATCAGATAGCCGGGGCCCTTGATGTCGACGACCGGGGCGTCGAACCCGGCGTACGCCCGGACCTCCTGCTCGAAGATCCCCAGGTCCCAGGAGGGTGAGCCGAAGCGGCTGTACTGGAAGTACGCGTAGAGGAAGTAGAGCGCGCACAGGATCGCGCCGGCGACGAGGTACGGGAGCAGGGGTACGCGTTCGGCGGCGGCGTCGCCCGTACGCGGCGCGTCGTCGGCCGGACGGGCGTCCGGCCCCGGGCCCTGGGCGGGCAGGCGTCCCGGTCCGGACCGGTCCGTTCCACTCTTGTTCAGCTCAAGCACGGTGACTGCCCCCGCTAGGGATTTCCACGGCCGTTCATTAGAACAGAGCGGCGCGCCGATTCGGCACGACGGACACGGCCGAGGCCGCACCCATGTCGGGGTGCGGCCTCGGGACGGGCCGGGCCGGGTCGGGCCGGTGGACCGGCGGAAGAGGTCCGGGTCAGTGGTCCGGGTCAGTGGTCCCGCCAGGTGCCCCGGCGTGTGGTCCCGGCCTGTGGTCCCGGTCAGTGGAAGAAGTGGCGCGTGCCCGTGAGGTACATGGTCACGCCGGCCTTCTTCGCGGCCTCGACCACCAGCTCGTCGCGCACGGACCCGCCGGGCTGGACGACGGCCTTGACGCCGGCGGCCGTGAGGATCTCCAGACCGTCGGGGAAGGGGAAGAACGCGTCGGACGCGGCGTACGAACCGGCTGCCCGCTCCGCGCCCGCCCGCTCGACGGCGAGCTTCGCGGAGTCGACCCGGTTGACCTGGCCCATGCCGACGCCGACCGAGGCGCCGCCCTTGGCGAGGAGAATCGCGTTGGACTTGACGGCGCGGCTCGCCTTCCAGGCGAAGGCCAGCTCCTTCAGCTCGGCCTCGGAGAGCGCGTCGCCGGTGGCGAGCGTCCAGTTGGCCGGGTCGTCGCCGTCGGCCTGGAGCCGGTCGGCGACCTGGAGCAGCGCGCCGCCGTCGATGGCCTTGACCTCGAACGCCGTGGCCGGGGCCTCGGGGGCGAGCAGCACCCGGATGTTCTTCTTGCGGGCCAGCACCTCGACGGCGCCGTCCTCGTACGCCGGGGCGACGATGACCTCGGTGAAGATCTCCGCGACCTGCTCGGCCATCTCGACGGTCACGGGGCGGTTGACGGCGATGACGCCGCCGAACGCGGAGAGCGGGTCGCAGGCGTGCGCGTTGCGGTGCGCGGTCGCGACGTCGTCGGCGATGGCGATGCCGCACGGGTTGGCGTGCTTGATGATCGCGACGCACGGCTCGGCGTGGTCGTAGGCGGCTCGGCGGGCGGCGTCGGTGTCCGTGTAGTTGTTGTAGGACATCTCCTTGCCGTGCAGCTGATCGGCCTCGGCGAGACCGCCGTCGCCGGAGGTGTAGAGCGCGGCGGGCTGGTGCGGGTTCTCGCCGTAGCGCAGGACGTTCTTGCGCGTGTAGGTGTCGCCGAGGAACTCGGGGAGGCCCGAGGCGTCGGCGGCCGCGTAACCGTCCGCGAACCAGGAGGCGACGGCCACGTCGTAGGCGGCGGTGTGCTGGAACGCCTCGCCGGCGAGCCGCGCGCGGGCGGTCAGGTCGAAGCCGCCGGCCTTGACGGCGGCGAGGACGTCGGCGTACCGCTCGGGGCTGGTGACGACGGCGACCGAGGGGTGGTTCTTGGCGGCGGCGCGGACCATCGAGGGGCCGCCGATGTCGATCTGCTCGACGCACTCGTCGTCGGAGGCGCCCGAGGCGACGGTCTCCTTGAACGGGTAGAGGTTCACCACGACCAGGTCGAACGGCTCGACGCCGAGCTCGGCGAGCTGCTCGCGGTGGGAGTCGAGACGGAGGTCGGCGAGGATGCCGGCGTGGACGCGGGGGTGCAGCGTCTTGACGCGGCCGTCCAGGCACTCGGGGAAGCCGGTGAGCTCCTCGACCTTGGTGACCGGCACTCCGGCGGCGGCGATCCTCCCGGCGGTGGAACCGGTGGAGACGAGTTCGACACCCGCCTCGTGCAGACCGCGGGCGAGGTCTTCGAGCCCCGTCTTGTCGTAGACACTGACCAGAGCGCGGCGGATGGGCTTATTCACCGACATGACCGAGATGAACCTTTCGTCCCTCAATGCGATAGCCGTCACGGGCGATCCGCCCCACGGCCTCGACGAGCAGCGATCGCTCGACTTCCTTGATGCGTTCGTGGAGGGCGGCTTCGCCCTCCGGGGTGTCCTCCTCGGTCACCTCGACCACGCCCTGCGCGATGATCGGACCGGTGTCGACGCCGTCGTCGACGAAGTGGACGGTGCAGCCCGTGACCTTGACGCCGTACGCGAGTGCGTCACGCACTCCGTGGGCGCCGGGGAAACCGGGCAGCAGGGCGGGGTGGGTGTTGACGGTCCGGCCGCCGAACGCGGCGAGAAACGCCGGACCGACGATCTTCATGAAACCGGCGGAGACGACGAGGTCCGGGCGGTGCGCGGCGACCTGCGCGGCGAGCGCCCCGTCCCACTCGGCGCGGGTCGCGTGGTCCTTGAGCTTGCACACGAACGTGGGGATTCCGGCCCGCTCCGCGCGCTCCACGCCACGGGTCCCGTCGCGGTCCGCGCCGACGGCGACGACCCGTGCCCCGTACGCCGCCGGGGCGTCGCCGATGGCGTCGAGCAGCGCCTGGAGATTCGTACCGGATCCGGAGACCAGCACGACCAGCCGGGCAGGAGAGGCGGAGGGGGGCGGGGAGGCCACGTCGGGGCCCTTTCTCACGTGATGACCGCAGGGTGACGCAGGTGCGGCATGCTCTTTGTAGGGTCGTACGAAAGTATCGCTTCGCCCGATACGGGGAACCCTACGAACGGGCCGACCGTCAGCAACGATACCGGCACACCCGACGGCCCCCACGGGACGGGGGCGTGACCGGGAGGTAGCGTCAGGGGACAGCGAGCCGTCCACCGGGCGGACGAACCGTCCTACGGGCGGACATGACGAGATGGGGAAGACGTTCACCACATGCCGGACCGACGCCGTCGCACCGCCTTCCGCCTCCCCCTGCCCGAGCGGTCCGCTCCCCTGATGCGGGAACGCCTGCCCTCTTCGCCGGACTCCTCGTCCCCGGGCTCCTCGCCGGCGGGCTCCTCGCCGACGGGGCCCTCCTCACCCCCGGGGCACTCCTCGCCGGATTCCTCCTCAGGATCCGCACCGGCCTCCGGCTCCGCCGCGAAGCCCCAGGAGGACAACCCGTTCGCCGCGCCGCCCGTGGACCGTCCGGACCAGCCGTGGCAGCCGCGCCGCCCCGCCGGGTCCGACGGGTCTGAGGGGTCGAACGGTCCGGACGGTCCGGACGGGAACGGTGGGCCCGACGGGGACGGCTCCGCCGGGGGCCGCCCGTCGTGGGGCAGCCAGTGGAGCAGCAAACAGCCCGGCCGGGGCAACGGCGGCTTCGGCGGCGGCCCCGGAGGGAACGGCTCCGGCGGTCCGGGAGGCAAGGGCGGATCCGAACGCGGCGGTCCGGGCGGACTGCGCTGGGACCCCAAGGACCCCGCACAACGGCGTGCCCGCTACGCGGTGCTCGGCGGCATGTGGGCCTTCTTCTTCGCCCTCTTCGACCTCTCGGAGCTCGCCCTCCTCCTGGGCGCGCTCTCGACGTACTGGGCGATCAGCGCGCTCCGCACCCCGATGAAGAGCGCCTCCGCGACGGACCGCACGGCGGCGGGCGGCACGGCAGCGGCCGGGACCGCTGCGGGGACCGGGACGAGGGCCACGGCGGGCGACGTCTCCGGCGCCTCGCCCACCGTGCCCACGCACGCCGCACCGCCGAACGTCAGCAGCAGGCAGCAGACCACGGCGGCGGTGAGCGGACTGGTGACCGGCCTGCTGGCGCTGCTCATCGTGGCGACCACGTTCACCGTGCAGCTCGTCTACCGCGACTACTACACCTGCGTGAACGACGCCCTGACCAAGACGGGCGCGCTGTCCTGCAACGACCAGCTGCCGAAGCCGCTGGAGCCGTTCTTCGGCGTCAAGGAGTAGGCCCCGGGCGGTCCGCTTCCGGCGCGGGACGGCCCGCGGCGAAACCGGCGGCATCAGCAGAATCGGCGGGGTCGGCCTCACCAGCGGGGCCGCCGGGACCAGCGGGGAAGTCGGCCATCAGGCCGCCGGACCCCCGCTTCAGGGAGGCCCAACGGGCCTCCCTGAAGTCTTTCTCGTGCCAGTCCTTGTCGTGCCGGTCCTTCTCCTGCCGGTCCTTGTCGTGCCGGTCCTTGTCGTGCCGGTCCTTGTCGTGCCGGTCTTTCTCGTGCCACGGGTCGGTCGGCAGGAAGTCGTACGGCTCGAACCGCGCGTCGTCGCCCCTCTCCACCCCCCGCCCAGCCCCGCCGAGCAGAGCGCCGGAGGCCGTTTCGGGGCCCGTCCCGGGGGCCGGAACGGCGGACGCGGCGGAACGGTCCTGCGCAGCGACCGCCGTCCTCCCCCGCCCGGGCCACGACGCCCACCAGCGGCGCGGACGCCCGATGGCGGCCTGTGCCTCCGCCCCCGCCTTCTCGTCGGACGCCGTCGCATTGGCTGTCGCTTTCGTCGGCGTCGGCGCCGGCGCTGTCACCGGGGTCTCGACCGCTTCCGGTACGCCCCTGCGCCAGGCCCAGCCCGGGGTGCGCAGGCGCCACAGCCGCAGCAGCAGGACCGCGGGTACGCCGATGCCCGCGGTCCACGCCAGTGCCGCCGGCCCGGCCAGCCACCACACCGGGCCGAACTCCCTCAGCGCCCCGGTGCCGAGCGGCCCGCCGGCCACCGCCATGAGCAGCCCCGTCGCGGCACCGCAGGCCAGCGCGGCGAGCAGCGTCACCAGCACCGTCTCGCGCCGGCTCCACGCCTGAGCACGGGGCGCGTCGGCGGGCGCGGCCCTGCGGGCGGTGAACCAGGCGACCGCCAGCGCGGCCGCCACCGGCACCGCCAGGGCCGCCCAGCTCAGCAGGGAGCCCGGCCCCTGGTCCGGCACGGCCGCCAGCAGGGGGAAGTGGGGCGCCGCCGAAGTCCCGTCGAGGCCCAGCGGGGTGGCGGTGGCTCCCGTACCGAGCGAGAAGCCGGGCCCGAGCCCGTACGAAGCTCCCCACAGTGCGGCGTTCGGCACGAGCGAGGCGGCCAACAGAAGCACGGCGAACCGTCCCGACCAGTCGCCCGCGAGCCCCAGGAACGCCTCCTGCGCCGCCCCCGCGTTCCGGCCGAGCGCCACCGCGACCAGCAGCGCACCACCCCCGAGCAGCACCGCCACGCCCACCGCCGCCGACCGGCACACCGCCTCGGCCCGGTCCCGGAAGAGTGTCCGCGCGATCGCCTCCTGAAGCACCAGGGGAGACCAGGACGGCAGGGGCCCGAGTGGCCTGCCGGCCGCCGTCCACACCCCGGCCGCCGCCGCACCGGCCACCACCAGCGCCACAGGGAACACCAGCGTGTCCGGGTCCGGGCGCAGCGAACCGCCCCGCGCGCCGGCCGCCGCCCCCGCCACGACCAGCAGGTATCCCGCGGTCACCGCGCAGAACGCGCCCGCCTGCGAAGGCCTGGGCCGCCCCTCCTCCGGCTCCGCCGCATCGCGCGCCGCGCGGTGCGCCAGCCAGATCGGGCCCACCACGAGCAGCAGCGGCACCAGGGAAACGGGGGCGGGAACGCCGCTCAGGGTGTCGGGCCGCACGAGCCCCGTGCCGTGCGCGAGCAGCCAGACCCCGGCCGCCGCTCGCAGCGCAGCGCCCGGCCCGCTGTCGGGATACGGGGAGCTGATCCACAACACCATGACCAGCACCGTCAGCACCCCGAGGCCGAGCCCGGCGGCGACGGCTCCCCGCACCAGGGCGGAGGCCAGGGCCAGGGTGCGGTTCCGCTCGACGGTCGCCTTCGGGCTGCGTTGCGTCATCTGGGTCACGCGGCCCATGCTGCCAACGACACGCGCTTATTCCGCGTAACGCGCGAACAGCCGTTGTGTCGCCCAATATACGTTTATGTACTTTTTCACCCAGTGCGGCGCTGCCGGGGGTCGTCCATGACCCGGAGCACGACCGACGAGGCCGCCGCACCGCAGCTGCCCTCCCCCAAGGAGCGCCGCAGACTGCGCGAGGCGAAATCGCTGAGCGAGGAACAGGTGGCGGCGGCGGTCGGCGTCACGCGCGCCACCGTGCGCTCCTGGGAGACGGGGCGCACGAGCCCGCGCGGACGCAAGCGCGCGCTGTACGCGAAGCTCATCGCCCCCGAACCGGCGGCGCCCACCCCCGAACCGGACGCGCCCACCACGACGCCACCAGCGGCTGTGTCTGTGGCTGCGGTTGTGTCTTTGGCTGCGGCTGCGGCTGCGGCGACGCCGGAGCCCACACCCGAAGTCCCTCCCGAAGCCCCTCCGGAGGTCCAGGTGCCGGTGGTGGCGGCCGCAGAGGCGAAGGGCGAGGCGGAGGCGGAGGGCGAGAGGGGGACGGAGGGCGAGAGGGAGGGGGCGGAGGCGGCCGGCGAGCGGCGTCTCTCCCCCGCCGAGGCGTTCGACGAGCTGTACGCCCGGACCGCCCCCGGCCTCGTCCGGCAGGCCTATCTGCTGACCGGCCGCCGCGCCCTGGCCGCCGAGTCCGTCGAGCGTGCCTTCCAACTGGCCTGGCACCGCTGGCCGGAGGTGGCCGTCGACCGCGACCCGGCCGGCTGGGTGCGCGCGGCGGCGTACGAGTACGCGATGTCCCCCTGGCACCGGCTGCGCCACGCGCACCGGCACCCCGACGCCCCGCCCACGGAACCGGGGAAGCAGGCGCTGTTCGACGCGCTGCTCGACCTGCCCCCGGCCTACCGGCGCACGCTCCTCCTGTACGACGGGGTCGGCCTGGACCTCCCGGAGACCGCGGCCGAGACGGAGGCCAGCACCCCGGCTGCGGCGGGCCGTCTGATGACCGCCCGCGCCGCCGTCGCCGAGCGGCTCCCCGAACTCGCGGCCGCCGGCTCACCTGCCGAGCAGTCGGCCCTGCTGCACGACCGGCTCGGCGGGCTCGCGCGCGCCGAGCACGTCCCCGTACCGCGGCCGGCCCGTGCCGTGCGCACCGGCAGCGAGGACAAGGCCAGGCTGTGGACCCGGGCCGCCATCGCGGGTGTCGCGCTGCTCATCGCCGTGACCGGACTGACCCTGTACACCGCGCCCACCCACTACGAGCCGCCGATCGCCCCCGCCGAGCGGGTCGGGGGCGTACCGCCGCGCGGTGGCCCCCTGAAGCTCACCGCCCAGGACCTGAAGCTCCAGAAGTCGCTGCGCGAGCAGCTGTCGCACGGTCCGGAGCGACTGACTCCGCAGCTCCGGTGAGCCGTCACGCGGACTGAGCCGTCACCCGGACGGCGGGCGCGTACGCGAACAGCAGGCGCATACGCGAACGGCCCGGGCCCGCACTCCCTGTGACACAGGGAGTGCGGGCCCGGGCCGTTCGCAGCGTGTCTCCGCCGCCTGACCGACCGCGTCAGGCGCCGAGGATCTCGCGCGCCAGCTTGGCGGTCTCGGTCGGCGTCTTGCCGACCTTGACGCCGGCGGCCTCAAGGGCCTCCTTCTTCGCCTGGGCGGTGCCCGAGGAGCCGGAGACGATGGCGCCGGCGTGGCCCATGGTCTTGCCCTCCGGGGCGGTGAAGCCCGCGACGTAACCGACGACCGGCTTGGTGACGTTCTTCGCGATGAAGTCGGCGGCACGCTCCTCGGCGTCGCCGCCGATCTCGCCGATCATCACGATGAGGTCGGTCTCCGGGTCCGCCTCGAACGCCGCGAGGGCGTCGATGTGCGTGGTGCCGATGACCGGGTCGCCACCGATGCCGACGGCGGACGAGAAGCCGATGTCACGGAGCTCGTACATCATCTGGTAGGTCAGCGTGCCGGACTTCGACACGAGACCGATGCGGCCGGGCTTGGTGATGTCGCCCGGGATGATGCCGGCGTTGGACTGGCCGGGGGTGATGAGACCCGGGCAGTTCGGGCCGATGATCCGGGTCTTGTTGCCCTTCGCGCCGGCGTACGCCCAGAAGGCGGCCGAGTCGTGGACGGCGATGCCCTCGGTGATCACGACGGCGAGCGGGATCTCGGCGTCGATCGCCTCGACGACGGCGGCCTTGGAGAAGGCCGGCGGCACGAAGAGGACGGATACGTTCGCGCCGGTCTTCTCCATCGCCTCGGCGACGGATCCGAAGACCGGTACCTCGGTGCCGTCGAAGTCGACGGAGGTGCCGGCCTTGCGCGGGTTCACGCCACCGACGATGTTGGTGCCGTCGGCGAGCATGAGCTTGGTGTGCTTCATGCCCGTCGCGCCGGTCATCCCCTGGACGATGACCTTGCTGTCCTTGGTGAGGAAGATAGCCATGGTGGTCTGAGTCCCTCTTCCTTACTTCGCAGCCGCGGCGAGCTCGGCGGCCTTGTCGGCCGCGCCGTCCATGGTGTCCACACGCTGCACGAGCGGGTGGTTGGCGTCGGAAAGGATCTTGCGACCCAGCTCCGCGTTGTTGCCGTCGAGACGCACGACCAGCGGCTTCTCGACCTTCTCGCCCTTGGACTCGAGCAGCGCGAGCGCCTGCACGATGCCGTTGGCGACCTCGTCACAGGCGGTGATGCCACCGAAGACGTTGACGAAGACGGACTTGACGTCCGGGTCGCCGAGGATGATCTCCAGGCCGTTCGCCATGACCTCCGCGGAGGCGCCGCCACCGATGTCGAGGAAGTTGGCGGGCTTCACGTTGCCGTGGTTCTCACCGGCGTACGCGACGACGTCCAGGGTCGACATGACCAGACCGGCGCCGTTGCCGATGATGCCGACCTCGCCGTCGAGCTTGACGTAGTTGAGGTTCTTGGCCTTGGCGGCAGCCTCGAGCGGGTTGGCTGCGGCCTTGTCCTCGAGCGCCTCGTGACCCGGCTGACGGAAGTCGGCGTTCTCGTCGAGAGACACCTTGCCGTCCAGGGCCAGGATCCGGCCGTCCTTGGTCTTCACCAGCGGGTTGACCTCGACGAGGAGCGCGTCCTCGGCGACGAAGGTGTCCCACAGGGTCACCAGGGCCTCGGCGACACCCTCGGCCACGTCGGCCGGGAACTTCGCCAGGGCCACGATCTCGCGGGCCTTGACGATGTCGACCCCGTCGACGGCGTTGACGGGGACCTTCGCGAGGGCCTCGGGGGTCTTCTCCGCGACCTCCTCGATGTCCATGCCGCCCTGCACCGAGGCCATGGCCAGGAAGGTGCGGTTGGTGCGGTCGAGGAGGTACGAGACGTAGTACTCCGCCTCGATCTCCGGGGACAGCTCGGCGATCATCACCTTGTGGACCGTGTGGCCCTTGATGTCCATACCGAGAATGTCGGTCGCCCGGGCGACCGCCTCGTCGGGGTCGGCCGCCAGCTTGACGCCGCCGGCCTTGCCTCGGCCACCGACCTTCACCTGCGCCTTGACGACAGACTTGCCGCCCAGCTTCTCGGTCGCCTCGCGGGCTGCCTCAGGCGTGTCGATGACTTCACCGGCCAGCACCGGTACACCGTGCTTGGCGAAGAGGTCCCTCGCCTGGTACTCGAACAGGTCCACGCGCGTCCGTCCCTTTTAGTGGTATCGCGGTTCGTTCTTCTGCGTGGGCGTGCCGCGACGGGCAACGTGACTGCGCGGTCACAAGGAAGGCGTACACGGTGTCCCGGGTACGCGGCATGTCCATCCGGCAGGTTATCCCCGCGCTCCGTGTGACCCTAAATCGCAGATCACACCTGAGCGGTGATAACGGTCACAAGGGGTGGCCCCTCCGGCTCACGGGTGGGGCCGCCCGGGAGCCGGAAGGGGCTGATCGGCACCGGAACGCCCGGCCCGGGTCCCCTGGGCCGAGTACTCCGATGTGGTGAAACGGCGCGGCCTCTCGGCGCGGGCACCGCGTCCGTCCCAGGGCGTGAGCAGGTCGCCCTTTTCGGAGCGCGGCAGAGAGCGCGGGAGAGATCGTGTCGGGCATCGGACCGCCCAGGCCGGACCGGAGGCCCTGGGCGTGTAGGAACGGTCGCGCAACTCCCTGGTTACTGTTGGGTCTCCTTGTCCGGTATGGGCAGTGGCCTCTTCTCGATCGCCGCCGCCATGACGTCCGGGAAGAGATCCGGCGTACAGGCGAACGCCGGTGCGCCCAGCGCCCCGAGCGCCGCCGCGTGCTCGTGGTCGTACGCGGGTGCGCCCTCGTCGGAGAGCGCGAGCAGCGTCACGAACTGCACGCCGGAAGCTTTCATCGCGGCGGCCCGCTTGAGCATCTCGTCGCGTATGCCGCCCTCGTAGAGGTCGCTGACGAGGACGACGACGGTGTCCGCGGGGCGGGTGATCTTCGACTGGCAGTAGGCGAGCGCCCGGTTGATGTCGGTGCCGCCGCCGAGTTGGGTGCCGAAGAGGACGTCGACCGGGTCGTCGAGCCGGTCCGTGAGGTCGACGACCGCCGTGTCGAAGACGACGAGCCGGGTCGAGAGGGTGCGCATGGAGGCGAGCACCGCACCGAAGACCGCGGCGTGGACGACCGACGCGGCCATCGAGCCCGACTGGTCGATGCACAGGACGATGTCCTTCTTGACGGACCGGGCGGCGCGCCCGTGGCCGATGAGGCGCTCGGGAACGATCGTGCCCGTCGGCGGCGCGCCGTCGGCACCCGGGACGGGGAGGTAGTTCTTGAGGTTGGCCCGGATGGTGCGGTTCCAGTCGATGTCCCGGTGGCGAGGCCGGCTGATGCGCGCCGAGCGGTCCAGGGCGCCGGTCAGGGTGGCCCTGGTGCGGCTCTCCAAACGCCTCTCCAGGTCCTCGACGACCTTGCGGACGACAACGCGCGCGGTCTCCTTCGTCGTCTCGGGCATCGCCTTGTTGAGGGAGATCAGGGTGCCGACGAGGTGGACGTCCGCCTCGACCGCCTCCAGCATCTCCGGTTCGAGGAGCAGGGCCGCCAGGCCGAGCCGGTCGATCGCGTCGCGCTGCATGACCTGGACCACGGAGCTGGGGAAATAGGTCCGGATGTCGCCGAGCCAGCGGGCGACGGAGGGCGCCGACGCGCCGAGGCCCGCCGAACGGCCACCGGAGCCCCGGCCGCCGGGCTTCTTCCCCGCGCCCCCGCCGTACAGCGCCTCCAGCGCACCGTCCATCGCGGCGTCCTGGCCGGTGAGGGTGCGCCCGGCGCTGTCGGCACTGTCCGCGCCCAGCACCATCCGCCAGCGCCGCAGCCGTTCGGCGTCGGGCACGTGCGGGGCGGTGGGCCGCGCCGTCCCGGAGGCCTGTGCCGTCGTCCGTTCCATCGTCTCCCCCGTCGGGTCCGTCGCGTCCGTCGTGCCGTGGCCCCTCGTACCCGGGTCCGTCGCGCTGTGGTCGATCGTGCCCGGGTCCGTCGTGGTCGTCGTCATCCGGCTGCCTCCCCGGGCTCCGGTCGGCGGCCGATCAGCAGGCGCAGCACCGGCTCCACCGCGTCGGCCCGGACCCGGTCGAGACCGGGTCCGAAGCCCCCGGGCGCCCGGGCGTCGTCGTCGCGGCGGGTGCCCTCGGGGACGGGCCCGCGCCGGACCAGCTCGCCCAGAGTGCGCCGTACGCCCGGGTCGTACGCGGAGAACGTGCGGCGCAGCAGCGGCAGCACATCGGTGAACATCTCGGCGGGGACACCGGTCAGCCAGGCGTCGACGAGGCCGAGCAGCCGCTCGTCGTGGACCAGCAGCAGGCCGCCGCCCGACGCTCCGCCGACGAACCCCTCGATCCAGGCGGCGGCGTCGGCGGGAGGCGTTCCGGGCGAGAGCGCCAGGCCCATCAGCCGGGCCGCCTCGTCCTCGGCCAGCCGTCCCTCGTCCAGGAGCAGCCGGGTGGCCCGACCCCGGATGACCCCGGCGACCGTGCCCCGGGCCGCCAGCTTGTGCAGAACGGCGTCCCAGCGCTCCCGCAGTCCTTCGGCGGGGGCCGCTCCGGCGAGCAGGAGCCCGATCGCACCGTGCACGGCCTCCACCTGACGGCGCAGCGCCTCCGCCCCGTCGCCGTCGAGGCCGGTGCAGGCGGGCGGCAGACCGACGCAGATCCGCTCGGCGAGTCCGACGGCGACCTCCGCGAGCGCCGCCGTGTCCGTGGAGCGGACGTCCCCGTACCGCAGGGAGCGGGCCAGGGCGGGCAGCGCGTCCGCGAGGTGGCCGACGTCCGCGTCGAGCGCGGCCCGGTCGGCGAGGGCTCGCATCACGACGGGCAGCGCGTCGGGCAGTCCGGCCAGGAGGCAGTGTCCGGCGAGTGCGGTGACGTCTGCCAGCGCGGTCGCCGCCACGGCCCCCGACTCGGCCTTCGCGGTGGCGGCGGTGAGCACGGTGGTACCCCACACGCCCGCCTCCGCGACCCGGACGTGCAGCTCCGGTTCCCAGCTCAGCCGCCAGCTCTCCCGGAAGGTGCCGGTGCTGCCCCTGCCCTCGACCGGGTCGCCCCAGCCGACGTCGAGGAGGCGCAGCCGGTGCAGGAGGCGGCTACGGGCGGCGTCGGTCTCCTTGCGCAGGTCGAGGTCCAGCTCGCGTTCCGACGCCTCGGGTTTGAGCCGGAGGGTGCGCTGGCTGCGGGTCAGGTCCCGTTGCAGCGGGACGGCAGGAGCGGCGTCCGGCACCTCACCGAGGGTCTCGCCGACGATCAGCCGGTCCCGGACGAGGGCGAGCGGGACGTCGGACCCCTCGCACATGACGGCCCGCACCGCGTCGGTCGTCTCGCCGAGGCCGGCCAGCGGGCGGCCCCGGAGGGCCGCGAGGGTCTCGGCGAGCCGGACGGCCTCGATGACGTGGGCGGTGGAGACGAACCGGTCCTCCTCGCGCAGCAGTCCGGCGACCTTGGTCATCCATCGCTCGATCGGCCGGTCGGCGACGTCGAAGAGGTGCCCGTACCAGCCCGGCGAGTCGATCCCCGCCCCGTATCCGCTGTGCCGGGCGAGCCTGCGGTGGGTCCAGGGCACCCAGGTGAGGTCGGCCTTGACCTTCGGGAGGCCCTTGAGCAGGGCGCGGTCGGCGGCGAGGGTGGTCCGCGCGGCGAGGGCGGGAACGTGCCAGGCGCCGCAGACGACGGCGACGTCCTCCCCGAACTCCTTGCGCGCGGTACGCAACTGGATCCGCATGTACGCCTCGCGCACCGCGTCCCGGGGCTGCCCACCGTCGCCGTACGCCTCGCGGAGAGCGCTCATGGCCTCCGCCAGCGCGACGAACGGCGCGAGCGCGTCGCCCCCGTCGCCCACCACCTCGTCCCCGTCGCCCACCTCGTCCCCGTCGCTCTCGTCCACCGTGGCTCCGGGCGGGCCGCCGGTGGGTGTCGCTCCGGTGGACGTCGCTCCGGTGGGTGAGCGGTGCTCGACGACGTCCTCCCACCAGCGTTCGGGATCGTCGTATCCGGCGGTCTCGGCGAGGACCCGGATCGGGTCGACGACCGGCGTGGCTTCTTCCTCGGCCCGCTCTCCCGCCGCCGACTCCTCGCTCCCGATGCCCGGCGCGGGCTCCTTGAGCGCGAGGGAGTGGGCGGCGGGGAGGTCGATGAAGCGGACCGGGACGCCGTGGTCGAGAGCCCAGCGGATGGCCACCCACTCGGGCGAGAACGCGGCCATCGGCCAGAAGGAGGCCCGCCCCGGGTCGTCCACGGCGTGCGCGAGCAGCGCGACGGGGGGCCGCATCCGCGGGTCGGCGGCGAGGGGCAGCAGCGCGTCGCCCTCGGGTGGCCCCTCGATGAGGACGGCGGCCGGACGGGCCGCCGCGAGCGCGGCGAGGACCGCGCGGGCCGAGCCGGGGCCGTGGTGCCGCACCCCCAGGAGCCAGGGCCCGGCGGCCACGCGGGGCCCCGGCCCGCCCGTTCCGGTGGTGGCCGAGGCCCCGGTCACCGCTGCCGTCCCGGGCGTGGCCGGCACCCCGGCCGTCGTGGGAGCCCCGGCCGTGGGGGGCGCTCCGGTCGTGGGGGGCGCTCCGGTCGTGGACGGCGCCCCGGTCGTCGTCGCCGCAGTCCCGGCGGGGCTCGTCATGCGGATACCTCGCGGCAGGCGCGGTAGAAGTCCTTCCAGCCGTCCCGCTCGCGGACCACGGTCTCCAGATACTCCTGCCACACCACCCGGTCCGCCGCCGGGTCCCGGACGACCGCGCCGAGGATGCCGGCCGCGACGTCGCCGGGGCGCAGGACGCCGTCGCCGAAGTGGGCGGCGAGTGCGAGACCGTTGGTGACGACGGAGATCGCCTCCGCCGTGGAGAGCGTGCCGGAGGGGGACTTGAGCTTGGTGCGCCCGTCGGTGGTCACTCCGTCGCGCAGTTCGCGGAAGACCGTCACCACACGGCGGATCTCGGTCAGGCCCTCCGGCGCCGCGGGCAGGTCGAGCGAGCGGCCGATCTGGTCGACGCGCCGGGACACGATGTCGACCTCGGCGTCCGGGGTGGCGGGCAGGGGCAGCACGACGGTGTTGAACCGGCGGCGCAGCGCGCTGGACAGCTCGTTGACGCCGCGGTCCCGGTCGTTGGCCGTGGCGATGAGGTTGAACCCGCGGACGGCCTGGACCTCCTGCCCCAGCTCGGGGACCGGGAGCGTCTTCTCGGACAGGATCGTGATGAGCGAGTCCTGCACGTCGGCGGGGATGCGGGTCAGCTCCTCGACCCGGGCGGTCATCCCCTCGGACATCGCCCGCATCAGCGGACTGGGCACCAGGGCGTCGCGGCTGGGGCCGTGGGCCAGCAGCTGGGCGTAGTTCCACCCGTAGCGGACGGCTTCCTCGGGCGTCCCCGCCGTGCCCTGCACGAGCAGGGTCGAGTCACCGCTGACGGCGGCGGCGAGATGCTCGGACACCCAGGTCTTGGCCGTGCCGGGGACGCCGAGCAGGAGCAGCGCCCGGTCGGTGGCGAGCGTGGTCACGGCCACCTCGACCAGGCGGCGCGGGCCCACGTACTTCGGTGTGATCACCGTGCCGTCCGGCAGGGTCCCGCCCTGCAGGTAGGTGGCGACGGCCCAGGGCGACATCCGCCAACGGGCGGGCCTCGGGCGGTCGTCGGCGGCTTCGAGCGCCTTCAGCTCGTCGGCGAACGCGTCCTCGGCGTGCGGGCGGAGCGCCTCGGCGCCCGCCTCCGGCTCGACGGCCGCGGTGGTTTCGGACACGGTCATGGATCCCCCTCCAGATCGTTCGACCTGATGTGGTTCCCACCGTGCACCATGCCACTGACAACGGGCCCTGACCGCAGGTCAGGACCCGTTGGGAGGTGCGCGGGACCAAGCCGGCCGCCCCCGCCGGGCCCGCGCTCCACCAGTCACTCAGGCGCTCAGGCGCTCGGCCTGTCAGCCGGTCAGCCGGTCAGCCGGTCAGCCGGTCAGCCCACGATCGGGGACACGGCGACACAGCCGCCCGCCGTGAGCATGCCCTCCCCCTTCGCCTCCTTGATGACCTTGCCCTTGTACGTGATGGTGCAGGTGACGTCGGCGCCGCCCGCGTCCAGGGCCACCGGCATGACGGCGGGCGGCATGATGCCGCGCAGCTCGACGGTCTTCTTCCACGGCAGAGCCGGCGCGGTGACGGTCTCCAGCTTGGGCTCCATGGCCTCCCCGCCGCCCCCGTGGTACGTGATCTCGTCGACGCTCTTGCCGGTGACCTCGTACGTGACCTCGTACTTCTCGTCGACGGTCGTGTCGACCGCCTTGCCGACCGCCTCGTCAACCGACTCGGCCGAGCAGGCGCCGAGGCCGAGCACGAGACCGGCGATCGCGAGGGCGTGGGCAGCGGCGCGTACCGGGCGGGTGGTTCTGGCGGTACGTGCGGTGCGGATGGTGCGGTTCATTCGGGATCCCCCCTGGATCGGACCGGGCACGGATTCTTCCGTACGCGGAGATCGCAGAGAAACGCAAGGGATGGGCAAAGTCAAATCCCGCTCGGATCGGCTGCTTCGCAGGTCGGAGGGGTTTGTCAGTGGTGCCCCCTACCGTCGGGGGCATGCTGCTATCTCACGGGGGAGAACCCTCGCCCACCGGTGGACCGGTGGCGCGCTGGTCGGTGGAACAGGTGCTGGCACTGGCTCCTGACGAAGCGTCACGCAAAGCGGGCACGCGGCTCGGCGCGGCCGGCCCGTGGACGGGCACGGGCCGGGACGCGGCGGGCGCGGTGTGGGGCCTGTGCACGGGGAGCGGGAGCACGCCGTACCGCACGGTGATCGACACCACCGGCCCGGCCTACTCCTGCAGTTGCCCGAGCCGGAAGTTCCCGTGCAAGCACGCGCTGGGGCTGCTGCTGCTCCTGGCGTCCGACGAGTCCGCGTTCCGGCCCGGTGAGCCGGCCGACTGGGCCGCGCCGTGGGTCGAGTCCCGGCGCGAACGCGCGGCGGAGAAGGGCGGGCCCGCCGCGGGCGGTGACACCGCGCGGGGCCCCGCCGACCCCGCCGCCGCCAGGAAGCGGGCGGAGCGCCGTGCCGAGCGCGTCACGGGCGGGGCCCAGGAGCTGGAACGGCGCCTGGCCGACCTGCTGCGCGGCGGACTCGCCGCGACCGACCGCTCGGGGTACGGCCTGTGGGAGGAGACCGCGGCCCGCATGGTCGACGCCCAGGCCCCAGGGCTCGCAGCCCGGGTGAGGGAGCTGGCCGCGATCACCGGGTCCGGCCCGGGCTGGCCGGTCCGCCTGCTGGAGGAGTGCGGCCTGCTCCATCTGCTGGACACGGCCTGGCTCGGCCGGGAGCGGCTGCCGGGCCCGCTGGCCGCGACCGTGCGGACGAGAGTGGGACTGCCCGTGTCCGCCGAGGGCGCCCCGGTCCGTGACCACTGGCTGGTCCTCGCGCAGTACGACACCCCGGACGGCAAGATCGTCGCCCGGCGGATCTGGCTGTACGGGCGGGAGTCGGGCCGTACGGCTCTGCTGCTCTCGTTCGGCGCGGCGGGCCGGCCCCCGGCTCAGGCGCTGCCGGTGGGCGCGACGATCGACGCCGAGCTGACGCCGTATCCGGGCGGCGGGCAGCTCCGTGCCGAGCTGGGCGAACAGTTCGGGGCCATGGCCCCGGCCGGGCCCCCGCCGGGGGTCGCCGCGGCGACCGCGCCGGCCGTCTACGGGGACGCCCTGCGGGAAGACCCCTGGCTGGACGCCTGGCCGGTCATACTGCGCGACGTCGTACCCGTGCCGGCCAAGGACGGCTGGCAGGTGGCGGACGCGGGCGCCGACTCCGCGCTGCCGATCGCCCCGGCCGCGCTGTCCCGGCCGGGGCTGTGGAAGCTCGTCGCCCTGTCCGGCGGTGGGCCGGTCACCGTGTTCGGCGAGATCGGCCACCGCGGCTTCGACCCGTTCGCGGCCTGGGACCCGGGCGAGGCGAAGGAGGGCGGGCGCACCACGGGCGGCTCGATCGTCCAACTGGTCTGACCTCGCGCGCTGGTCCGACCCGCGCGACCGGGCGCCCGGCCCGGCGCGCCCGGGCGACACCCCACCCCGCCCGGCAGAACCCGACCCCCCTGCCCCACCTGCCCACCGCACCCAACGCCCCGGGCACGCCGACCCCGACCCGTCCCCCGCTCACCGCCCGACGACGTCGCCCCACCCGGGCGGCGCGCCCCGACGGCCCACCCCAACTGCCCACAAGCACCCGACCCCCCGCCTCACCTGCCCACCGCACCCGACGACCTGGTCCCAAACGCCCACCGCCCGCGAACTCCGGCCCGTCCCCCGCTCGCTGCCCGCCGCGCCTCCGTGCCGCCCCAGTCCGCCTGCCCGGCACACCCCGCCGACCGCGCCGCCCGCCCGCCCGCCACCGCGAACTCCGGCCCGCCGCCTCGGCCCGTCGCCCCGGCCCACCGCCCTTCCCCCCGCCATCAGTCCGCCGCCCCAGTCCGACATCCGCGTACTTCTGCCGCTGGAGGGGAAAGATGCCTCGCTCGACCAGACCCACCACCACCACTACCACCGCCGCTGCCGCTGCCGCGGATACGGCCGTTACCGCCGTTCCCGCCGCCGCTCGCGCCTCCGTCGACTCCCTCCCCTGGGAGGAGCTCGTCACCTCGGCGCTCCTGGGCACCGACCGCCGCCCCCCGACGCCGCACGGCGGCCCCGTACCGGCCGATGCGCCCACCGCCCTGCTGGACGCCGCCGCGCTGCACACCGTGCGGCAGCGGGCCGGGCTGCTGCCGGCCGTGCCGGATGCGCGGCCCGAGCCCGCGGCACCGGATCCCCGCCCGGCGCTGCCCGAGGCCGCCCGGCACCGGCTCGCCCACCTGCTGGCCGACCGTGCCGCGCCTTCGGGCAGCGGGCGCCGCGGGGCCGCCCCCGACCTCACCGAGCTGATCCCGCAGTGGCTGGCCACCGCCAACCGGAAGGGTTTCCGCGCCCCGGCGGCCCTGTTGCCGCAGCTGCTGGACGCCGCCCGCGCCCGTACGGACCTGCGCCCGCAGGCACTCGCGTTCGCCGGGCCGCGCGGTCTGTGGCTGGCCGGGCTGAATCCCGACTGGAAGTTCGCCCTGCGGGGCGCGGCGAGCAGTGCGCTCCACTCCGACGTCACGGACCCGGAAGCGGTGCACCGGCTGTGGGAGGAGGGGCTGTTCGCGGAGCGGGTCGCGCTGCTCGACGCCGTACGGGCGCAGGATCCGCCCGCGGCGCTCGCCCTGCTCGGCACGACCTGGCCGGCCGAACGGGCCGAGGACCGGCTGATGTTCCTGGACTCCCTGCGGTCCGGGCTCGGGGGCGACGACGAGCCGTTCCTGGAGCAGGCCCTCTCCGATCGCAGCCGCAATGTCCGCGCCACCGCCGCCGAACTGCTGTCCGCCCTGCCCGAGTCGGCGCTCGCCGGGCGGATGGCGGCCCGCGCGATGTCCTGCGTGAACCCGGACCGTACCGGGGGCAGCGTCTCCATAGCCGTGGAGGCGCCGCACGAGTGCGACGCGGCGATGCAGCGCGACGGCGTCGCCGCGGTCCCGCCGAGCGGCCGGGGCGAACGGTCCTGGTGGCTCGGCCAGTTGGTGGAGGCCACCCCGCTGGGCCGCTGGGAGGAGCGGTTCGGCGGACGTCCCGCCGATGAGGTCGTGGCCCTGCCCGTCGCCGACGACTGGGCTGACGAGCTGCACGCCGCCTGGTGCCGGGCGGCCGTGCGGCAGCGGAATCCGCAGTGGGCCCGGGCCCTGCTCGGGCGCCCCTCAGCGCCCCCGGCGAGCAGCCCCGGGGCGGCCTCGATCGCCGAGCGCTCGAAGCTCCTCGCGATCCTGGAGCAGGCCGAACGCGCTTCCTGGGTGGCCGGGTTCATCGCCGCGCACGGCCTCTCGGAGGCGTTCCAGCTGCTCGGGGTGTGCACGGTCCCCTGGGCCGGGCCGCTCGGGCGTGCGGTGGTCGACGCTCTCGACATCGCGCGGGACGGCGGGAGCTATCCCTGGAGTTTCAGCGGAGTGATGGGCCTCGCGGAGCGCTGTCTGGATCCGGCCGAGGCCGACCGGCTGGAGGTCCTCACGGCCGCGCAGGACGAGCAGGAGGGGGCATCGCCGGGGGCGGGCGGCTACTGGTCGGAAGCCTTCCAGCGCCTGGTCTCCACCCTGCGGCTGCGCGCCGCGATGGAGGCGGAACTGATGTCCTGATGCGGGGGGGGGAGAGAGCGGCGCGGATCTGCCCGCCGCCGCGAGGGAACGGAGCTGACCCGGCCACCGCCGTGACAAACGACGACTAAGACGCGGGGAGGACGCGGGCACGCACGCACCCGGGCGACCTCGAGAACGCGGAAGACTCGGGCCCGCGCCCGGGCGGCGGCGACCGCGAGCACACACGCACGCCGGCGACCGCGACCGCGAGCACACACGCGGGCGAGGGCGAGGGCGGCAGCGACGCCCCGGGACGGCGACGGAACAGCCGTCGCCCGCGCGGGCCCGTACGCAGCGGGCCCGCTCCGGGGCCGGTGGTCAGGCCTGCGCGGCCTGGCGGACGTTGGCGTTGACCCACGTGACGATCTCGGTCGTCGTCGCCCCCGGGGTGAACAGCTCCGCGACGCCCAGCTCCTTCAGCGGCGCGATGTCGTCCTCCGGGATGATCCCGCCGCCGAACACCTTGATGTCCTCCGCCTCCCGGGCCTTCAGCAGCTCGATCACCTTGGCGAACAGCGTGTTGTGCGCCCCGGAGAGGATCGAGAGGCCGATGGCGTCGGCGTCCTCCTGGATCGCCGTGTCGACGATCTGCTCGGGAGTCTGGTGGAGCCCCGTGTAGATCACCTCCATACCGGCGTCCCGCAACGCCCGCGCGATGACTTTGGCCCCGCGGTCGTGGCCGTCGAGTCCCGGCTTGGCCACCACCACACGGATCGGACCGGTCACACCCATCACTGCCTCCACCTGGTCTCCCGCGCCTGAAGGGCCGGGGATGTGAACGAACGTTATCCACAGCATCCCGCAAGGCGCTGTTTCGCGGCAGGCGGGGAGGGGGAAATCACATGTGGGACCTGTTCGCCGGGCGCCATTGCCCCGTACGTGACCGATCGGACACCCCAGGGGAGCCGCCACGAGGTGGTCGTACCACCGCGCCGCCAGCCGCACGGCACGGTGGTGCGGCCCCCGTGGCCCGCACGTCCGCGACCCTCGCGGACGACAGAGACTCACTCCATGGGCGTACGGGCACGGGAGCCGTCTCCTCCCCCGTACGCCAGTGCAGGAGGCCGGCCGTGAAGCTCCTCCCTCTCCTCTCCCCGCTGCCCCGCCTGTCGTCCGCGTTCCTCGGCGCCACCGCGCTGGAGCTGGCCGTCCTCGCCGGGCACCTGATCGCCTACCCCTTCGGCCTCACCCCGGAGCGCCGCCGGTCCCCCCGCCCGCCGACCCGGCCCCCGAGCACCGGGGCCGACGGACCGGATCACGGTGGGACCACCCCGCCCCAGGCCGCCGCTCCGCCCGAGACCACCGCCCTGCCGGTCGCGGCCGCCGCCGCGCCGCCCGTCGTCCTGCTGCACGGCTTCATCGACAACCGTTCCGTGTTCGTCGTCCTGCGGCGCGCACTGACCCGGCACGGCCACCGCCACCTGGAAGCCCTCAACTACTCGCCGCTGACACGCGACATCCCCACCGCCGCCGAACTGCTCGGGCGGCATGTGGAGGACATCTGCGAGCGCACCGGGCACAGCCGGGTCGACATCGTCGGGCACAGCCTCGGCGGCCTGATCGCCCGGTATTACGTACAGCGACTCGGCGGTGACCGGCGGGTGCGCACTCTGGTGACGCTCGGAACCCCGCACGGGGGCACCGCCGTCGCCCGAGGGGCGGGCGTTCACCCCATCGTGCGTCAGATGCGCGGCGGTTCCTCGGTGATCGAGGAGCTGCGCGCCCCCGCTCCCGGCTGCCGGACCCGGTTCGTGAGCTTCTGGAGCGAGTTGGACCAGGTGATGGTGCCGGTCGGAACCGCGCGCGTCGACCATCCCGATCTCGACGCGGTGAACGTACGCGTCACGGGCATCGGACACCTCGCGCTGCCCGTGCACCCGACGGTGGCCGCCGCGATCCGTGAGGCTCTTGAGGCACCGGAGGCCGGAGAGGACACCGCCGCCGCCGCCGGATCCACCGCCGGGGCGACGTCCGCGGCCTGAAATAGAACATCAGTCGAACGTAAGGCCAAGGCTGCGTCTGCCGTCCACCGAAAGACGGCCGATTGCCCGTTTCCTACGAACGCAAAACCTGTCGAAGATTGTCGTCCTCACATACCGCCGGGTACAGTCGCGGCCACTGCTTCCCCCTGGGACTCCCCTGACCGGGAGCCAGAACAGTCCTGCTGCCGAGGCGAGAGAGAAGTTGGTGAACGACCAGCACCCCCACGCCGGGCATGTCGGGTACGACGACCGATCGACCGGCAGCTTCGACACCGACCCGCTCTTCGGCTCCCTTCCGGGCGGCCACGACACCGGCTACGACGCGGGTCACCCCGCCGCCGGACACGGCGACACCACCTACGGCGCCGGTTACGACACGATGTACGCGACCGGACAGCCGGACCACAGCGGCTCGTACGACTCCTCCGCGTGGAACACCGACACCGGCGCACAGCAGACACCCGCCTACGACGGTTACGCCGCCCAGGAGCAGACCCCGCAGCAGTGGGACACCTCCGGGGCCTGGCAACAGGTCGCCGACCAGAACCTGACCGGGCAGTGGGCGACCGCCGACACCGGCGCGTTCCCCACCACCGGCTTCCCCGGCGCCCCGTACGGCACGGACACCGCGTACGCCACGGAGGCGTACGGCGCCGGGGCCTACGGGACGGACGCCTACGACACCGGTACGTACCCGACCGGTACCGCATACGGAGCCGACGGCGTCCACGGAGTCCACAGCGCCGACGCCTACGAGACCGGGTCGTACCCGACCGGCGCGTACGGCGCGGCGGCCGTCGCCGCCGACACCGGGACGTACGCCACCACCGCCTTCACCGCCGGCACGTTCGACGTGGGCACCCATGACACCGGTGCGCATGAAACCGGTGCGCATGACACCGGTTCGTACGACTTCGGCGCCTACGAAACCGGCGCTTACGGCACCGTTTCCTACGGCACGGGTACGTACGACACGGGCGCCTACGACGCGACCGCGTGGAACTCCGGCGCCACGCCCGGGGACACCGCGTACGAACCCGAACAGACGTCGCACCCGCTGTACGAACAGCAGCCGGCCGACGCGACGGCGCCCGGGGCGGCGGCCGAACCGGACGGTACGGCCGAGGAGCCGGAGACCGGCCCCCACTCCACCGCCGAGTTCGCCGCCCTCGCACCGGACGCCGTGCCGGAGCCGGAAGCCGGGGACGACTTCCCCGCCGCGCACTCCGTCAACCGCACCGCCGTCCGCCCCCCCGCCCCCCGCAACCGGGCCCGTCGGCGTACTCCCGCCAAGCGTTCCGCCCTGCTGACCGTCGCGGTGCCCTCCGCCTGTGTGATGAGCGTCGCGGGCATCGCCGCCGCCTCGGTCGGCGGGATGCCCGGCGGCGAGGAGAAGCCGGAGGAGACGACCACCTCGCTGGCTGTGGCCGACCCCAGCACGGTCAAGCCGGTCGCCGCGAACAACCGGCTGGACAGCCAGCTGGAGCAGCTCTCCGAGGGCAGCGACGACTTCCGTGAGCGCGCGAGCCGCACCCAGGAGCGCATCGACCTGCGGGAGCGGCAGGCGGCGGAGAAGAAGAAGCGCGAGGAGGAGGCCGCACGCCGCGAGGCGCTGCGTCCCAAGTTCGTCCTGCCGGTCAAGCAGCACGGGCTCAGCGCCTACTACGGCCAGGCGGGCGTCAACTGGATGTCCGTGCACTCGGGCATCGACTTCCCCGTCTCGTACGGCACTCCGGTGATGGCCGCGACCGACGGCACCGTACGCACGCAGCTGAACAGCGCCTACGGGGTCATGGCGATCGTGACCGCCGCCGACGGCACCGAGACCTGGTACTGCCACCTCAGCAGCACCAAGATCCGTTCCGGGCCGGTGAAGGCCGGCGACGTCATCGCGTACTCCGGGAACTCGGGCAACTCCACCGGTCCGCACCTGCACTTCGAGGTCCGGCCCGGCGGCGGCTCGGCCATCGACCCGCTGGCGTGGCTGCGCAGCAAGGGCATCGACCCGAGCTGAGACGGACATCACGAGCACGGACAGACGGAAGCGGGAGAAAGGGCTTCGGCCCTTTCTCCCGCTTCCGTCTGTCCGGCCCGGCCTGCCCCCGCCCGTCTACAGCTTCTCGACCGGCGCGTACCGCAGCAGCAGCTTCTTCGGGCGTTCGTCGCCGAAGTCGACCGTCGCCTTGGCCTGGTCGCCGAAGCCCTCGACGGCCGTCACCGTGCCGAGCCCGAACTGGTCGTGCGTGACCCGGTCCCCGGCCACCAGGGTGACCGTCGGCTTCTCCGCGCCGCCGCGCCGCGTCGCGAATCCCGAGGGCCCGGAGCGGGAGCGGGAGGAGGACAGTGAGGACGTGATGCCGGAGGTGGGCCCCGCGGGGGCGGCCATCGGGCCCTTGCGCCGCCAGTCCAGGTGCGCTTCCGGGATCTCCTCCAGGAACCGCGAGGGCGGGTTGTACGAGGGCTGGCCCCAGGCGCTGCGCATCGCGGCCCGGGTCAGGTAGAGCCGCTCGCGGGCGCGGGTGATGCCGACGTACGCGAGGCGGCGCTCCTCCTCCAGCTCCTTGGTCTGGCCGAGGGCCCGCATGTGCGGGAAGACCCCGTCCTCCATGCCGGTAAGAAAGACGACCGGGAACTCCAGCCCCTTCGCCGTGTGCAGGGTCATCAGCGTGATGACGCCGGAGCCGTCCTCGTCCTCGTCGGGGATCTGGTCGGAGTCGGCGACGAGCGCGACCTTCTCCAGGAACTCCGCGAGCGTGCCCGCGCCCTCCTCGTCGCCGCGCTCCTGCTCGAATTCGAGGGCGACGGCGGCGAGTTCCTGGAGGTTCTCGATGCGGGTCTCGTCCTGCGGATCGGTGGAGACCTGGAGCTCGGCGAGATAGCCCGTGCGCTCCAGGACCGCTTCCAGCACGACGGCGGGGCCGGCGCCGGACTCGACGATCGTGCGCAGCTCCTCCATCAGCGTGTTGAAGCGCTTGACCGCGTTGGACGAGCGGGCGGCCATGCCGTACGCCTCGTCGACACGGCGCAGTGCCTGCGGGAAGGAGATCTTCTCGCGCATCGACAGGGCGTCGATCATCGCTTCGGCGCGGTCGCCGATGCCGCGCTTGGGAACGTTGAGGACGCGGCGCAGCGGGACGGTGTCCTCGGGGTTGGCGAGGACCCGGAGGTAGGCCAGGACGTCCCGGACCTCCTTGCGCTCGTAGAAGCGCACACCGCCGACGACCTTGTAGGGCAGGCCGACGCGGATGAAGATCTCTTCGAAGACACGGGACTGGGCGTTGGTCCGGTAGAAGACGGCGACGTCGCCCGCCTTGGCGTCGCCCGCGTCGGTGAGCCGGTCGATCTCGTCGGCGACGAACTGCGCCTCGTCGTGCTCGGTGTCGGCGACGTAGCCGGTGATGCGGGCGCCGCTGCCGGCGTTGGTCCAGAGGTTCTTGGGGCGGCGGCTCTCGTTGCGCTCGATCACGGCGTTGGCGGCGGAGAGGATCGTCTGCGTGGAGCGGTAGTTCTGCTCCAGCAGGATCGTCGTCGCGCTCGGGTAGTCCTCCTCGAACTGGAGGATGTTGCGGATGGTCGCGCCCCGGAAGGCGTAGATCGACTGGTCCGCGTCGCCCACCACGCACAGCTCGGCGGGTGCGTCGGCCTCCCCGGCCGGGCCGACCAGCTCCCTCACCAGCGTGTACTGGGCGTGGTTGGTGTCCTGGTACTCGTCGACGAGGACGTGGCGGAAGCGGCGGCGGTAGTGCTCGGCGACGTCGGGGAAGGCCTGGAGCAGGTGGACCGTCGTCATGATGATGTCGTCGAAGTCCAGGGCGTTGGCCTCGCGCAGGCGGGCCTGGTAGAGCGCGTACGCCTGGGCCAGGGTCTTCTCGAAACCGTCCGCGGCCTGCCCGGCGAAGGTCTCCTCGTCGATGAGCTCGTTCTTGAGGTTGGAGACCTTGGCGGTGAAGGACTTCGGCGGAAACTGCTTCGGGTCCAGATCGAGGTCGCGGCAGACCAGGGCCATCAGGCGCTTGGAGTCGGCGGCGTCGTAGATCGAGAACGACGAGGTGAAGCCGAGCTTCTTCGACTCGCGGCGCAGGATGCGGACGCACGCGCTGTGGAAGGTCATGACCCACATGGCGTTGGCGCGAGGGCCGACGAGCTGCTCGACGCGTTCCTTCATCTCGCCCGCGGCCTTGTTGGTGAAGGTGATCGCGAGGATCTGCCCGGGGTGCGTCCCGCGCTCGGCCAGCAGGTGGGCGATGCGGTGGGTGAGGACGCGGGTCTTGCCGGAGCCGGCTCCCGCGACGATGAGCAGCGGGGACCCGGCGTGCACGACGGCGGCGCGCT
This sequence comes from Streptomyces sp. NPDC026589, assembly GCF_040638385.1. Lineage (NCBI taxonomy): Bacteria > Bacillati > Actinomycetota > Actinomycetes > Kitasatosporales > Streptomycetaceae > Streptomyces > Streptomyces sp. NPDC026589. The sequence continues at coordinate 154,067 of NZ_JBEZYG010000010.1, read as the reverse complement.
GCTCGGTGTTCAACCCGTCGAGCAGGGCGGCGGAGTCGATCACCGGGCGCGCGTGACCGTCCCGGTAGTACCCGTCCCGGGGCGGCGGGGGCGCGTCGTAGACGCCTCCGAAGAGTCCCTCCGGCACCGCTTCGGGCGCGTGGTCCTCGGGGGGCGGCGGGGGGCCGTCCTCCACGGGCTGGAGGCCGGTCAGGAAACTGTCGTCAAAGAGGCTGCTCATCGCCTCCTGAGTCTAGGCGGCCGGACTGACAACCTTCGGCCGAAGCCGGGAAGCGGCCGTCGGCACCGGGGAATCGCCCGCCTCTCCCCCGTACGCGCAGAGACCGGACGTCGACGTTCCGTGAAGGAGTGCCCGGTGGGAGGGGGTGCCGGGCCCCCGATCCGGAAAGGTCACGAAAATGTATCGGGCATATCGCTCATCGTCCTTCCCAGCGGCGGGGCCGGTTGGCTAGCGTGCTCGGTCAGGTGGCCCGTACCTCCCTGGGGCGAACCACGCCCGACGGGCGCCTCTGCCGAATCCGTCCTGCCGCCCAGGCCGTTCGGAACCGGGGACCCACACGCGACACCGGGGTGAATCGGTCCGTGCCCTCGCGGCCGGACCGTAGGACAGCCTTCCGTTCCGTCCGAACCCGACAGCTAACCCGGTAGGCGGCCCACGGAAGGAGATGCCGGTCTTGGCATCGCATCGCAAGCCGCGCACGAAGGTGCGCACCACCACACCCGCCGTCGGGCTGACGACGGCCGCGCTGGCCTCCGTGACGCTGCTCTCCACGCAGAGCGCCACGGCCGCGCCGGCGGAGCCGAAGCCCGCCATCGAAGAAGTGCGGAAGAAGGTCGACGCCCTGTACCGGCAGGCGGGCACCGCGACCCAGGAGTACAACCGGGCCAAGGCCGCCTCCGCGTCCCAGCAGACGAAGGTCGACTCGCTGCTCTCCGACGTGGCGAAGCGGGCCGAGAAGATCAACGAGGCGCGCCGGGCACTGGGCTCCTACGCGGCGGCCCAGTACCGCAACGGGGGCATCGCGCCCGCGGCGACGTTCTTCCTGGCGGAGAACCCGCAGGGGTACTTCGACCAGAGCCGGCTGATGGACCGGGCGACGGAGCGGCAGCAGAAGGCTGTCGACGAGGTCCGTACGCAGCAGGCCTCGGCGGCGAGGAAGCGCGCGGAGGCGGTGAAGAGCCTGGAGACCCTCACCGAGACGCAGGCCACGCTCGCCTCCAGCAAGAAGGACGTGCAGTCCAAGCTCACCGAGGCCCGGGGCCTGCTGTCGAGGCTGACCGCCGAGGAGAAGGCGCGGCTGGCGGAGCTGGAGCGCAGACAGGAGGCCGAGGCGAAGGAGAAGGCGGCGAAGCTGGCCGCCCGGCAGGCCGCCGAGGCGAAGGAGAGGGCCGAGGCCGAGGAGAAGGCCCGCGAGGAGGCGGCGAAGGAGTCCGGCGGCGGTTCGGGCACGGGCTCCGGATCCGGTACGGGTACGGGAACGGATCCGGGCTCCGGGTACGGCACCGGTACGGACAGCGGCTACGCCACCAAGGCGGAGAAGGTCCTGGCCTTCGCCCGCGCCCAGATCGGGAAGCCGTACGTGTGGGGCGCGTCGGGCCCCTCCAGTTACGACTGCTCGGGGCTGACGCAGGCGGCGTGGCGGGAGGCGGGCGTGACCCTGCCCCGGACGACCTGGGACCAGGTGGAGGTCGGAACGCGGGTCGCCACGTCCGATCTGGTCCCCGGAGACCTGGTCTTCTTCTACGACGACATCAGCCACGTCGGCATCTACAAGGGCGACGGGATGATGATCCACGCCCCGAAGCCGGGTGCGAACGTGCGCGAGGAGTCGATCTACTCCATGCCGATCTACGGAAGCGTGCGCCCGGCGTAGTGCGTGATCCGGGGGCGGCTTCTCAGCGGCCGCCCCCGGAACGCCTCAGGTCCAGACCGTGGCGATGAAGATGTTGGCGGCCGTCAGTCCGCCGACCGCGGCGAACGCGCCCTTGTCCACCGTCTCGTCGTCCCGCTTGACGTAGACGAGGGCGAGGATCACGACCAGCAGCGCGAGCTTGATGCCGATCTTGACGTTGTTCACGGTCTGGTCGTCGGCCTGATTGAGCCCGACCAGGGCGATGCCGGTGACGAGCATGGTCAGCGCGCCGTGCAGCATGGCGGGGGTGAAGCGGGCGGTGCCCGCTCCCATGGCCTTCATCTGCGTCAGGAAGCCGCCCAGCAGGGAGGCGATGCCGATGATGTGCAGGGCGACGAAGACATTGATGAGTACGTCCATGGCTCCGGAGCCTAGCCAGGGCCGGGGATGCGCCCTTCAGTGAGGCACACCTTCCTTGTGCGCTACCTCCGGCATTGAACGCATTGCCCTGATATGTGGACGCATCGGTGATCAACCAAGACCGATGAAACGTCACATCAGGGCAATAGCAGTCATGGCGACTCTTTTCCCGGCCCCGGGATTAGCGTCCTTCACGGACCCGCCGGTATATCCCGGCGGACAGCCGACAGGAAGGATGCCGCCCCCGTGGCAGCGCACCGCAGGTCAGCTCACCGAAAACCCAAGCAGCGCCCGCTCACCGGCTCTGCTGCCCGCACCGCCGCCACCCTGGCGCTCGCCGGGGCAGCCACCGCGGGATCGGTCACCGGGGCGGGCGCGGCCCCCGCCGAACCGGCGCCCACCGCCGCGCAGGTCAAGGCGAAGGTCGACCGGCTTTACCACGACGCCGAGGTCGCCACCGAGAAGTACAACGGGGCGAAGGAGGAGGCGGCCACCGCCACCCGCGCCGTCGACGCACTGGCCGACGAGGCCGCCCGTCGCACCGCCCGCCTCAACACCGCCCGGCACGCCCTCGGTTCGCTGGCCACCGCGCAGTACCGCAGCGGAACCCTTGACCCGGCCCTGCAACTGGCGCTCTCCTCCGACCCCGACGCCTATCTGCAACGCGCCTCCTACCTCGACCGGGCGGGCGACCGGCAGAGCGGCCTCCTGCGCGGCATCCGGCGGCAGGTCTCCCAGATCACCCGCGTCAAGGCTCGCGCCGACCAGGAGACCGAACGCCTCGCCGCCCGCCGCGCCGAGCTGCGCGAACACCGCACCGCGATCCGCACCAAGCTGGCCGACGCCCGCAGGCTGCTGGACACCCTGACCGCCGACGAGCGCGCCGCCCATGCGCGCTCCGCCGACGCCCGGGGTGCCGGCGGCCCGGCCCACGCCGACCGCTCGACCGTCCGCGGCGGTCCGGTCGCGGCCCCCGGGTCCCGCGCCGCCCAGGCCATCGATTTCGCGTACGGCGCGATCGGCAAGCCGTACGTCTGGGGCGCGACGGGCCCGAACGGCTTCGACTGCTCGGGCCTGACCCAGGCGGCCTGGAAGGCGGCGGGCGTGAGCCTGCCGCGCACCACCTACACCCAGATCAACGCCGGAGCCCGGGTCCCCCGCTCCGAACTGGCCCCCGGTGACCTGGTCTTCTTCTACTCCGGGATCAGCCACGTCGGCCTCTACATCGGCGGCGGCCAGATGATCCACGCCCCGCGCCCCGGAGCGCCGGTCCGCATCGCGCCCGTCGACCAAATGCCTTTCGCCGGAGCGACCCGGGTGGCATAGTCCGCCGCGCAGGTCCCGATCTCCCGCCGGAGGAATCCCCGTATGACGTCGATGGCGAACGCCGTCCAGGACTACGCCCGGGCGCTCGCGCTGCGCTCCCCGGACCACTACCGGGTGGGCCCGTTCACCGTCCGGCACAACCCGGGCTGGGAGCTGAAGTACGCCAACTACGCCATCCCCGACCGGGGCGCGGAACCCACGGCGGACGATGTGGCGGCCCTGGTCGACGCCTTCGGGAAGCACGAACGGCTCCCCCGCCTGGAGTTCCTGCCCGCCTGGGCCCCGGCCGTCGAACCGGCCCTGCTGGCCGCCGGTTTCACCGTGGAGAACCGCGCCCCGCTACTCGTCTGCGGTCGCGAGGACCTCCGGCCGCCGAAACCGGTCGACGGCCTCCGTATCGGCACACCGGTCACCGAGGCGGAGTTCACCGAGGCCGCCCGCGTCCAGCACCACGGGTTCGGCGGCGAGGGCGAGCCGGAGCCGGGAATGACCGACTGGCTGCGCGCGGCGGCCGGCGGCGGCGGGGTCGCCGCACTGGCGGTCCTCGACGGCGCGCCGGCCGGGGCCGGCGGCTGCTCGGCCGCGATCGACGGCCTGAGCGAGCTGGCCGGGCTCGCCGTCGCCGCCCGCCACCGCCGCCGGGGCGTGGGCGCCGCGCTCTCCGCCTGGCTGACGGAACGGGCCCTCGATCAGGGCTGCCGAGCGGTCTGGCTGGAGCCGGGCGACCCCGGCGTCGAGCGGGTCTACGCGGGCATCGGCTACCGCCGGATCGGCGAGAAGGTCAACATCTCGCTGGAGCCGGACGACCGGTGAGCAACGGTCTCAGACCAGCCGTCGAGCCGTCGCCCACCGGGTCAGCTCGTGCCGGTTGGAGAGCTGGAGCTTCCTGAGGACCGCCGAGACGTGCGACTCGACCGTCTTCACCGAGATGAACAGCTGCTTGGCGATCTCCTTGTACGCGTAACCGCGGGCGATCAGCCGCAGCACCTCGCGCTCGCGCTGGGTGAGGCGGTCCAGGTCCTCGTCGACCGGCGGGGCGTCCGTGGAGGCGAAGGCGTCCAGGACGAAGCCGGCCAGCCGCGGCGAGAAGACCGCGTCGCCCTCCTGGACCCGGAAGACCGAGTTCACCAGGTCGGTGCCGGTGATCGTCTTGGTGACATAGCCGCGCGCACCGCCCCGGATGACGCCGATGACGTCCTCCGCGGCGTCCGAGACGGAGAGCGCGAGGAAACGGACCGGGTTCTCGGCCGTGCCCATCATGGGGGCGCAGCGGCGGAGCACCTCGACGCCGCCGCCGCCCGGGAGGTGGACGTCGAGGAGGACGACCTCGGGGCGGGTCGCCGTGATGACGGTGACCGCCTGGTCGACGTCGGCCGCCTCGCCGACCACCTCGACGCCGGTCTCCTCGGTGCGGCCGATCTCGGCCTGCACCCCGGTGCGGAACATCCGGTGGTCGTCGACGAGCACGACCCGTACCCGTCGCTCCGGGCCCCCGGTGGCTTCGGTGTTCTCGGTCATTCGCTCGCCCTCTCCATCTCCAGCTCGACCTCGGTGCCCCCGCCGGGCACCGAACGCAGCCGGGCGCTGCCGCCGTTGCGCTGCATCCGGCCGATGATTGATTCTCGTACGCCCATCCTGTCCCCGGGAACCTCGTCGAGGTCGAATCCCGGGCCCCGGTCCCGTACGGAGACGAAGACCGTGCGGCCCTCGACCTCCGCGAAGACCTGGACGGCGCCGCCCTCGCCACCGTACTTGGCGGCGTTGACCATCGCCTCGCGCGCGGCCTGCATCTGTGCGGTCAGCCGGTCGTCGAGGGGGCAGTCGCCGACCACGACGACCTCCAGCGGGACACCGTGCTTGTCCTCGACCTCGGCGGCGGCCCGTTTGACCGCCTCCGCCAGGGTCTCCGGTTCGTCGTCCTCGTCCTTGCCGGTGCCCTCGGGGTTGTAGAGCCAGTTGCGCAGCTCGCGCTCCTGGGCGCGGGCGAGGCGTCTGACCTCGCCGCCGTCGTCGGCGTTGCGCTGGATCAGGGTGAGGGTGTGCAGCACGGAGTCGTGGACGTGGGCGGCGACCTCGGCCCGCTCCTGGGCGCGGATGCGCATCAGGCGCTCCTCGGAGAGGTCCTGGGTCATCCGCACCAGGTAGGGGCCGGCGAGCAGGGCGATGCCGGTGAGTACGGCGATGGCCGCGGTGAGCACGTTGCCGAGCTGGGCGGCCGAGCCGCGCACCACCAGGAACACGGCGAGGCCGAGGCCGACGAGGGCCACCCCGGCGAGGCCGCGGGCCAGGTGCAGCAGCTTGCGGTTGCGACCGGTCTCCATCCAGCGGGCGCGGCGGGCGTTGTCCGCCTGCCGCCAGACCAGGACGGAGCCCGCGCCGATCAGGAGGGTGGGCCAGATGTAGCGGTCGGCCTCGCTGCCCATGTCGACGTTGACGACGAACGCGACGGCCCCGATGGTCAGGGCGACCAGCGCGAAGACCTGGCCCCTGTCCGGTTTGCGGAGCTTGCGGCGGCCCTCCGCCGACGTCTCGAACACGGAGCGCGGGGCGTCGACGCCGCCGACGCCGAGCGGCACGACAATCCAGAACACCGCGTAGAGCACCGCGCCGAGGCCGTCGGTGAAGAACAGCCCGAGGAAGAGGAACCGCACCCAGGCGACGGGCAGCCCGAGGTGTCCGGCGAGCCCGCGCGCGACACCGCCGAGCAGCCGGCCGTCGGCGCTGCGGTAGAGCTTGCGCGGTGCGGGCTCCTCCGGGTCGGCGGCGACGGAGCTGGCGGCTCGGGCGGTGGCGGCTGGCATACCCCGATCGTCACACGTGCGGACGCGGGGCGGCATCAGGGTCGGCCCCCGAAGTGACCCTGATGCTGTCCCCAGCGCACGCCTGATGACAGCTCCCCTCCCCCGCGACGACAGGGCCTGGGCCCGGCGCGTGTGCCCCGGCCCCTCAGGGGCGTCACCGGGCAATATCAGGGACCGGCCAGGGTCGGCGCGGGTCCCGGCGGGGGGTGCGGACCGTCACCATGGAGGCATGACCGCTCCCTCGGACGCCGCTCCCGGCGTCGCGCCCCCCGAAGCGCCGAAGCCGACGCTGCGGCGCACCCCGCGACAGAAGGTCGTCGCCGGGGTGTGCGGCGGACTCGGCCGGTACTGCGACGTGGATCCGGTGATCTTCCGGATCGTGCTCGGTGTGCTGTCGGCGACCGGAGGCATCGGTCTGATCTTCTACGGCTTCGCCTGGCTGCTGCTCCCCGCGGACGGCGACGACGAGAACGAGGCGCGCAAACTGCTGTCGGGACGGGTCGACGGGGCGTCCCTGGTGGCGCTGCTGCTGGCGCTGATCGGCTGCGGGCTGTTCCTGTCGATGCTGCACAACCGGGACATGCTGGCGTTCGCCGCGCTGCTGACGCTGGCCGTCGTCGGGTTCTCCGTGTGGACGCAGTCCCGGCGGACGGCGGGGGCCCCGGAGGACCCGGCGGCCCCGCCCGGCGCGCCGGCGGCCCTGCCCGGCCCCGTGCATACGGGCGGGCTCGGCACGCCGCCACCGGAGGTGAAGGCCCCGCCGACACCGGGCAGTCCGTCGTGGTGGCGGGGCCCGATCGTCAAGGACGGCACCACGGGGCCGGTCGGCCCCGGCTATCTGTGGGGTCCGCCGGACACGGACGTCGGCACGGCGCACGCCGGGGCGACGTCCGGGCGGCCCGCTCCGGACGCCCCGTTCCTGAAGCCGCAGCCGTCGCCCGCGGAGCGCGGGCCGCGCTCCATCGGCGGTCCCGTCTTCCTGACGGCGCTGGTGGCGGGCGGTCTGGGCACCGGACTGAGCTGGGAGCAGCAGCCGCTGGGCACCGCCCTCCAGATCGGCCTGGTCGCCGCTCTCGCCGTCTTCGGGCTCGGCCTGCTGATCGCCTCGCTGCTGGGGCGGACCGGGTTCGGCACGGTCCTGATGGCGATGGTCACGGCGGGTCTGCTGGCGGGCGCGGCGGTGCTGCCGAAGGACATCGACACCTCGTGGGCGCGCCAGGAGTGGCGGCCGGCGTCGGTGTCGGCCGTCGCCCCGCACTACGAGCTGCGTACGGGCGACGCCCGGCTGGACCTGTCCGGACTGAAGGTGGCCAAGGGCACGACCGTGCGCACGGGGCTCGATGTGGCGGCGGGGCGGGCGGCCGTCGTCGTCCCGGAGAACGTGACGGTGAAGGTGCGCGCCGAGGCGGGTCTCGGGGAGATCCTGCTGGAGGAGGGGCAGCGGGTCCAGGTCCGGATCAACAGCGACGAGGCGAAGCGGCGGACGCTGCCGCCGCCCGCGGGCACGAAGCCCGCCGGAACGATCGAACTGGTGCTGGAAGTCGGCATCGGACAGGTGGAGGTCACCCGTGCTGCGTCATGAATTCCGGCCCGGCCGCGCGGTGGCGGGCCTGGCGATGCTGGGCCTGGCCGGCGGGTACGCGGCCGACGCCGCCGGGGCCTGGGAGGTCCCGTGGACGTTCTTCCTGCCGCTGTTCCTCGGCGGGCTGTGGCTGGCCGCGACGGTGACGTGGGCCGCCTACATGCTGCGGCGGCGCGAGGCGAGGAAGGCGTCGGCGGAGAACACGGTGGCGCCCGCGAGCACCAGCGGCAGCCACGCCATCAGATAGGGCAGGTCGTTGCCGTAGTAGTAGGGGGTGGCCTGCCAGCTCACGGTCAGCCAGAGGCTCAGCGAGATCAGCGCGCCGCCGAGCGCCGCGAGGCGGGCCCAGAGCCCGACGAGGGTGCCGAGGCCGACGAGGAGTTCCCCGATCGCGATGGCGTGACCGAAGCCCTCGGGGCTCTTCAGCGCCAGGTCGACGAGGGCGGGGATCGCGGAGGAGTCGCGCACCCCGCGCATCATCTCGCCGATGGAGCCGGTGCCGGTCGCGGACAGGAACGCGCTGTCCGTGAGCTTGTCGAGGCCCGCGTACACGAAGGTGACGCCGAGGAAGACGCGCAGCGGCAGCAGGGCGTACGTGCCCGCCTGCTCCCTCAGTGTCCTGCGCTCGCCCAGACCGTACGATCCGCCGCCGTAACCGTTCATCACCACTGCCCTGCTTCCCGAGATCCCGTCACCTCGACCATACGTACGCCCTCGGCGCGCTGCTCACCAGGGCTGGGACGCGATCGGCGGCGGGAATTCGCCCGGGGCCGGTACCGGTCAGTCCGTGACGTCGATCGGGCAGCGGTTGGTCTCCACCCCGGCGGCGGTGACGACCTGGACGTCCACGGTCCCCGGCTCGACCTCGACCGGGACGGGCACGGTGAGAACGGTGTCGGTCGGGTTGGCGAAGCCTCCGGCGACCGGGATCAGCGGTACGTGGACATGGACCGTGCCGATCCGTACGACGAGCCGGGCCAGCCGGTCGGGGCCGCCCGCGCCGGGCGGTACGAAGCCCGCGCCCCGGATCTCGATGTCGTCGCCGGTCCGGATGGGGGCGTCCAGGTCCCCGGCCTCCCGGGCCCGCACGACGGACAGCACGACGGGACGGCCGCCCTCCGCGTACTTCCCGGCGAAGTAGGTCGCCGCCGAGACCGCCACCAGCAGCGCGAGCCCCCACGGCAGGTCGGGCAGCTGCTCGGGGCGGCGGGCCAGTCGCACCGCGGCGAACAGCACGGCGACGGCGCTGACCAGCACGTACTGCACATCGGTGAAGGAGCCGCGCCCCGAGTCGTCGGTGAGCAGGTCGGCGGCGCGCGGCCGGTCGGCGCGCAGCTTCTGGAGCCGCTGGCCCAGCACCCGTACGGTCACCACGCGGCGCACGACGACGGCGACGGCGCACACGAGCGCCAGCACGGCCACGACCCCGGCGGAGCGCACGAGGTCGAGGCCCTCGATCAGCGCGTCCCTCTTCTCCGGGTCGGAGGCCCCGGCCAGTTGCAGCGCGAGCACGAGAACGGCGAAGACTGCCAGCAGCACCCAGGCCCCGGCGACCGTCCGGGAGGTGGAGAGCCGGTTGTCCTCCCCGATCAGCGGAGCGAGGAGGCCGCCCCGGGCGCGGTGGAAGCGGGCGGCGGCGGTGAGCAGCCCGGCCGTGAGGAGGGCGGCGATCAGCCCGGCGGTACGGGCGGTGGACCAGCCGGCCCCGATCGCGGTGAGGCTCGCACCGACGAGGAGGGCCCCGGCCGCACCCCAGACGGCGAACAACGTCCCCCGCCAGACCTGGTGGAGCCAGGCGTCACCGGCTTCCCGTGCCCGCTCGGCGACGGTACGGGCGGACCCGGTCAGCTCGTCGGACACCCACTGCCGGGACGCGGACGGTGACTGGGCGACCCCGGCGGGAAGCCCCTTGCCTGCCGCCAGTTCGTCCCGTTTGGCCAGGAACGCGGCGACGGCGCGCCGGTGTCCGCGACGGGCTCCGTGCGGGCAGTCGCCACACGTACAGCCGCCGCTGTGCGTGCCGCTCGTCCTGGATTCGTCCAACGCCACGGAGGATTACGCCCTTTCCCGCCCCGGTACAGCCAACTCACTCGCGATATCCGCGAATTGTGCCGTACCGGGCGGCCGCTGCCCGCATCGGGGCGGCCGACGGGCGGGGGCCGTCAGAATGTTCGAGCGATCCGCTGCCACAGGGGCTGGTAGTTGATCCAGGCCACCAGGTCGCCGCCGAGGTGGTCGCGGGTGGTGACGGCGTCCCGGTGCGAGATGAGGACGGGTTTCCCGGCGGCCCGCGCCAGCAGCTGCACCTGGCAGGCGCGCTCCATCGTGAGGAACCACCAGGCCGCCGCGTCCACCGAGCCGCCGACGGTCAGCAGCCCGTGGTTGCGCAGGATCACCGCCTTGTGCGGCCCGAGCGCGGCGGCGATCCGCCGGCCCTCGTCCTCGTCCACGACGACCCCGGAGTAGGCGTCGTACAGCGCGTGGTCCTCGTAGAAGGCGCAGGACTCCTGGGTGATCGGCTCGATGGGCTCCCCGAGCGCGGAGAGCGCCCGCCCGTGCACCGAGTGGGTGTGCGCGACGGCCACGGTGTCCGGGCGGGCCCGGTGAACCGCCGCGTGGACGGCGAACGCGGCCTGGTTGACGTGGAAACGGCCCCGGACCACCTGGCCGTCGCCGTTGACGAGGATCAGGTCCTGCGGGGCGAGGTCGGCGAAGGGCGCGCCGAACGGGTTGACCCAGCAGCAGTCGGCCAGCTCGGGGTCACGGGCGCTGATGTGTCCGGAGACCCCGTCCTCGTACCCGAGCTGCCCGAACAGCCGCAGCGCGCCCGCCAGCCGCTCCCTGCGGTACGCGCGTTCCTCGTCCGGTGAGGCGTGCACGGGCGGCATCGCGAACTGGAGCTGTTCGACGGGGATGGGGGCGGGGGCGGGCACGGCGACATGCTCGGACATGGCGGCTCCTCGGGTTCCCTGGGCGTACGCGACCGGAAGTTACCGCCGGGTGGGCCAGGTGGCCAGAGGTGTGACGCCCTTGGGCGGGGTCAGGTGCCGCGTCAGGCGCTGAGCACCAGATAGGCGAGCGTGAGGTACGAGCGGTAGCCGCCGTAGTAGCCGGTGCGGCGGGCGTCGATCTCGGCCGTCACCTCGGCGTGCAGCGGGTGGTCCGGGTGTTCCAGTGCCCAGCGCTGCCCGCGGCCGATCGGCCCCTCGGACTCGAAGAGGTCCCATTCGCGCTCGTCGGCGACGGTGACCTGGAGTGCGCGCAGCCCCACGGACTCCGCCAGCCGGATCAGCTCCAGCAGCGACCCGAAGTCGCCGGGCTCGGCCCCGATGCCCTCCAGTGCGGCGGGGGTCGGTTCCTTCAACCAGATCCCCTCGCCGAACAGGATCCGTCCGCCGGGGCGCACGGTGGCGGCGAGGGCGGTGAGGGCCTCACGGGTCGTGCCGGGCCAGGCGTGCGAGGAGCCGATGGAGACGGCGAGGTCGTACCCGCCCTCGGTCCACTCGGCGGCGGGCACCTCGTGGAACCGCACCCGGTCCGCGAGCCCTCGCGCCTCTGCGAGTCTCCGCCCGCGCGCCACGGCTGCCGGATCGGTTTCGACGCCGTCCCCGGTGGAGCCGGGCGCGGCTTCGACGAGCCGCATCAGCAACTCGCCCCAGCCGGAGCCGAGGTCGGTGATCCGCGATCCGGGAGCGGGATCGCAGGCGGCGATCAGCCGGGCCGCGTGTTCCTCGGAGAGCGGGGTGTTCCAGGTGAGGCGGTCGTTACCGGCGGCGGACACGATGGCGCGGACTTCTTGGGCGGACATGGGGGAGGAGCCTGGCACGGGGGGCGGGGCCCGTGCCAGCGGTTTCCAGGTCCAGGGCCCCGGTCCAGGGCCCAGGTCCAGGACCTAGGGGCGGCCTCGGTGGTAGATCTGCGTGAGGTCGATGTCGACCGGGAACGGGACGTCGAGGTTCATCTTCTTGCGGTGGATTCCGGTGGGCGTGTACGTGTCCGTCGCCGGGTCGAGTTCGTAGACGTAGACGACGGGCAGGTCATCCGGTCCCTGCTCGACCCGCCAGAAATGCCGCACCCCGGCCTCGGCGTACTTGCGCGGTTTGACGCCTCGGTCCCGGTCCTCGGAGTCGGGCGACACGACCTCGACGGCCAGGACGACGTCCTCCGGTGCATACCAGGTCTGGTCGGCGCCGGTGTCCGCCTCGGCGCGGTACACCAGCAGATCGGGCTCCGGGCGATTTCTGCGGTCCAGCCTGATCGTCATCTCCCGGTCCACGTCCAGATCCGCCGGCACGTGCGTGAGCAGTGCCGTCTCCAGCAACCACATGGCTCGCGTGTGGAACTTACGCTGCGGACTCATGAAGACGAGACTCCCGTCGATCAGCTCGGTGTGGGGCGGGAGGCCCGGAATCCGGTCGAGGTCGTCCGCCGTCCAGCCGCCCTCCGGCGGGACAGGCCACCGGTTCGGCTGCTGCTCAAGCCTGTGCTCGGGTGCGGCGCTCATAATTGCTCCCATACGCCGAAGTCTCGTCTCTTCACTCAGCGTACCCACCCGATACGACAATGCCGCCGCCCAGACGAATGAGCGACGGCATCGGCGTTGACCTGAGGGCTCTCAGGAGGCGGGAGGGGTCACTCCCACTCGATCGTCCCCGGCGGCTTGCTCGTCACGTCGAGGACGACGCGGTTGACGTCGGCGACCTCGTTGGTGATGCGGGTGGAGATCTTCGCCAGCGTCTCGTACGGCAGACGCGACCAGTCGGCCGTCATGGCGTCCTCGGAGGAGACCGGGCGCAGCACGATCGGGTGGCCGTAGGTGCGGCCGTCGCCCTGGACGCCGACCGAGCGGACGTCGGCGAGGAGGACCACCGGGCACTGCCAGATGTCGCGGTCCAGGCCGGCCGCCGTCAGCTCCTCGCGGGCGATGGCGTCGGCGTCGCGGAGCAGGTCCAGGCGCTCCTTGGTGACCTCGCCGACGATACGGATGCCGAGGCCGGGGCCGGGGAAGGGCTGGCGCTGGACGATCTCCTCGGGGAGGCCCAGCTCCTGGCCGACCATGCGGACCTCGTCCTTGAACAGCTGGCGCAGCGGCTCGACGAGCTGGAACTCGATGTCGTCGGGGAGTCCGCCGACGTTGTGGTGGGACTTGATGTTGGCGGTGCCGGTGCCGCCGCCGGACTCGACGACGTCCGGGTAGAGCGTGCCCTGGACGAGGAAGGCGACCTCCGGGCCGTCCTCCTGGAGGATCTCCAGCTGGGCCTGCTCGAAGACGCGGATGAACTCGCGGCCGATGATCTTCCGCTTCTGCTCGGGGTCGGAGACCCCGGCCAGGGCGTCGAGGAAGCGCTTCTGTGCGTCGACCACCTTGAGCTTCGCGCCGGTCGCGGCCACGAAGTCCTTCTCGACCTGCTCGGTCTCGCCCTTGCGCATCAGGCCGTGGTCGACGTACACGCAGGTGAGCTGGGAGCCGATGGCCTTCTGGACGAGGGCCGCGGCGACCGCGGAGTCCACGCCGCCGGAGAGGGCGCAGATGGCGCGCTTGTCGCCGACCTGCTCGCGGACGAGCGCGATCTGCTCCTCGACGACGTTGGTCGTGGTCCAGTTCGGCTCGATGCCCGCGCCGCGGTAGAGGAAGTGCTCCAGGACCTGCTGGCCGTGGGTCGAGTGCATGACCTCCGGGTGGTACTGGACGCCGTAGAGCTTCTTCTCGTCGTTCTCGAAGGCGGCGACCGGTACGACGTCGGTGGACGCGGTGACGGTGAAGCCCTCGGGGGCCGCCGAGCAGGCGTCGCCGTGCGACATCCACACCGGCTGCTCGGTGGGCGTGCCCTCGAAGAGCGTGGAGCCCGCCTTGGAGACGTGCAGCGGGGTACGGCCGTACTCACGGGCCCCGTTGTCGTCGACCGTGCCGCCGAGCGTGGTGGCCATCAGCTGGAAGCCGTAGCACATGCCGAAGACGGGCACCCCGGCCTCGAAGAGCGCGCGGTCCAGGGACGGCGCGCCCTCCGCGTACACCGACGAGGGGCCGCCGGAGAGGATGATCGCGCGCGGGTTCTTCGCCAGCATCTCGGCCACCGGCATGGTGGACGGGACGATCTCGCTGTAGACCCGGGCCTCACGGACACGGCGGGCGATGAGCTGGGCGTACTGCGCGCCGAAGTCGACGACGAGGACCACGTCGGCCGTGGCGTCGGGGGCGGCGGGGGGTGCTGCTGGCACGGGGGCGGCCTTCCGGCGGTGGTGAAGGGGGTTGGTTCTTCCGATTCTACCGGCCGTGCGCGGACCCTCCGCCGGGCCGGCGGAGGGGGCCGGCGGCCTCGGGACCGGTGCTCGTCGCGTCTCAGGATCCGGGCCCCGTTTTGTGGGGGCCGCTGGAGCGGGGCCATACTGTGCCCCATGCGTCAGCACACGACCTTCGTCTTTACCTATGGCATCCGGCCCGCCGGCTGCCATGGTCGTGCTGCTTGAGCTACTGACAAGCAACGTTCCAGGCGCCCCGGGCCAGCAGGCCCGGGGCGTCTCGCGTGTCCGGGCCTTCTCGCCCCGGGGGGCCGTCACCCCACCGGGAGTCACCACCATGAGCAGCACCACCGGCACCGCCGCCGTCACCCCCGCCGAGCTGACCGGCGCCCGCACCGACGAGGCCGCCGTCCTGATCGGCGGCGCCCGGGAGCGCATCGACGCCCTCGACGACCGGATCATCGGCCTCGTCCAGGAACGGATGGCCGTCTCGGCGGTGATCCAGCAGGCCCGCATCGCCTCGGGCGGCCGACGGGTCAACCTCTCCCGGGAGACGGCCGTACTCGGCCACTACAGGGACGCGCTGGGCAAGCCGGGCACCGCGCTGGCGATGACGCTCCTGGAGCTGTGCCGCGGCCGGGTGTGAGGCCGGCCGGCGGAACCCGGACGGAACGGTTCTCCGTATGCCGCACGGGGGCCGTATCTACGTTCGGGACCCGTCTCACCCGTACGGCGCGTGACCGGGGGCGCGGTGCCTTCGTTGAGCCCGATGTCCGTGCCAACCAGGGGCGGCACCGGAGGAAACCACGCGTGGCTCCGCCGGGACGTGTGACGTACCGCAGGTACGTCGTGGGACCACGTCCCGGCGTAAGTGACCGGTCCGCAGGGGACAGCAGCCCGGTCACCCCATATGCGGCCGTACCCGGGGACGCCCGGGTCGGTCGCATCGGAAGTATCCCGGCGGAGGCCGGCTCCCCTCCTCCGCCCCTTCTCTGTCCTCCTCTGCCCCTTCTCCGTCCTTCTCCGCCGCCGGTCAGGCGTGCCGCCCAGCCCGTCGCCGTGCCGCCGTGAACAGCACCAGGCCCCCCGCCAGCGCCGCGGCCGCCGTGCCCGAGGCGATCAGGGCGCTCGATCCCGTCGAGGCGAGGCCGCCCCCGCCGCCAGCGCCCCCGGCCGTACCCGCCGGGCCGCCGCCGGACGTGGTGGAGGCCGAGGGTCCGGAGGTGCCGGACGGGCTCTCCTCCGGGTCCGGGGCCGAGGCCGGCGGGGTGGACGGTTCGCCGGGGCCGCCGGCGGGGCCGCCCGTCGAGCCGCCGGAGTCGGAGCCGCCGCCCTCGCCGTTGAGGATCAGGTGCGCGGTGTTGTTGGCGGGCTCGGGGTCGAACGGCAGTGCCGGGTTCTGCGGCCGGGTGCCGCGGACGGTCACCTCGCCGCTCGCGCCGATCAGGGCCTTGTCGATCCGCAGCTCGAAGGGCAGGCCGAGGTCGGCCCCTTCCCACACGGTCATCGAGGTGGCGCAGACGTAACGCGGGGCGGGGCTCTTCTGGTCCTCGCGGTACTTCCCGTTAGCGGTCACCGCACGGCAGCGGTCCGGCTTCGCGGTGACCGACGCCCCCTGCGGGACGGTGAAGTCGACGGTGGCGACGGGCTCGCCGGAGCGGAGGTGGCCGATCCAGGCGGGACCCTCGTTGCGGAAGCCGATGTCGGCCTTCACCGTGGTCCCGGCGGCTCCGGACGCCTCGTCGCCGTACGCCACGAAGTCGGCCGTGTTCTTCGTACGGAAGTCGGCCTCCTGCTGGTTGTCCTCCGGGGTGAGGTCACTGGCCCGGGCGGTCGCGCCCTGGTGGGAGGCCTTCGCCGGGACCGCCTTCAGCGCGGGGCCCGCGCCCCGCGCGAAGGGGGCGCCCGTACGCTGGGCGGCGCGCTCGGCGGCGCCGTCCTCGTGGATGCGGTAGACGAAGGTGTCGTAGTAGGCGCGGGTGGTGGCCTCGATGGTCAGCGGGGTCGCCAGGGTGTACGTCTCGCCCGCCTCGAAGGCGCCCTCGACGGAGCAGAGGGCCGTGGTCCAGCCGATGCCCGGGGCGTCCGGGCCGTCCGGGCCGTCCGGGCCGTCCACGGTGTACTCGCAGTTGGCGTAGCGCTGCGGAATGTCGAGGCCGCGGGAGTACATGAGGGTGAGCAGTACGCCGCCGGCGTCCCGGCTGCCCCGGTTGGTGAAGGTGATCGGGGCCTCCTGCTCGTCTCCCGGGTTCAGCTCCTGGTCGAAGGGCAGCCGGTGCATGACCAGGTCGGGGCCGCCGACCGTGAGCCGGGTGGTGAACGGGGTGAAGGTGGCGCCCTCCGCCTCGCCGGTCACCCTGATCGTGCCCGTGTCCCCGGCCCGGCTGCCCTCGGCGGCGGTGACCAGGAGGTCGGCGGCGGGCCGGCTGCCCGGCCGGATGCCCCGGTCCTCGCAGACCGCCTTCGCGCCGGTGACCTCGCAATCCGCGCCGCCGGACTCGCCGTCGAACGCCACCTCGGCGACGCCCTCGATGCCGCTGAGGTCGAACGTGAGCGTGAAGTCGCCCTCGTAACCGTCGTTCTCCTCGTCCTGGCTCGGGTTGTCGATGGTGAACCCGAGCGTGGAGTGCCGCGGCTCGCCGCTCTCCGGGTACGGGTTCAGCCCCGTCCCGGCGGGGCCGCCGAGGGCGAACACCGGTACGTCGGCGGCCCCCGCCGGGGCGGCCGCCCCGGCGAGCGAGGCCGCGGCCAGGAGACCCGCGGCGGCGAGGGAGCCCGCCGCACGGCGCAGCGCGATGCTCGGGGTGAAGGGTGTCATCGGGGACCTCTGGGACTCGGCGGAAGCTGTGTGACCGCTGTGACGGTCGTCGCGGTACGGGTTCGACCGCGCAGCTCACCGAAGAGTTGCCCGGAGGAAGATCACGGATTGGGTACGGGGGTGTTCCCGACGCCCTTCACGTCCGCCCCGGCCTCCGCCGTCCCCTTCGGCGGCACCACGGGGATGCCCAGGAACGGCAGCTTCAGCGCGCCGAACGCCTCCTTCGGCACGGTCGGCGCGAGCGGCTCGACAGGGGTGAGCCGCACGTAGGCCTCGCCCTGCTCCGGACGCGGGTCCGCCTCGCCCTTGTTGGGCCACAACGACATCGCGCGCTCGGCCTGGGCGGTGATGGTCAGCGAGGGGTTGACGCCGAGGTTGGCGGAGACCGCGGAGCCGTCGACGACGCTGATGCCGGGGTGGCCGTAGAGGCGGTGGTACGGGTCGATGACGCCCTCGTCGGCGTTCGCGCCGATCGGGCAGCCGCCGAGGAAGTGGGCGGTGAGCGGGGTGCCCATCAGTTCGCCGACGTTGGAGCCGGCGAAGCCGTTGATCTCCTCGGCGAGCAGGGTGGCGCTGTGGGTGGCCTCCGGTATCTGGGTCGGGTTGGGCGCGCCGTGGCCCTGGCGGGCGGTGAGCAGGCCCTTGCCGATGCCGCCCGGTTTGCGGTACGTCGTCAGGGAGTTGTCCAGCGACTGCATGACCAGGCCGATGATGGTGCGCTCGGACCAGTGGTGGTTGGAGAGCGAACGGGCGGCGAGAGTAGGGTGCTTGACCATGTTGGCGAGCCAGCCGCGCACCCGGTGGGCCCCGTAGGGCACCTGGAGTATCGACATCGCGCCCATGGCGTTGGAGCCCTTGCCGTAGCGGACGGGCTCGATGTGGGTGTTGTCGTCCGGGTGGATCGAGGAGGTGATCGCGACGCCCCGCGAGAAGTCGGCCTTCGCGGTGCCGTGCTTCTTGCGGTAGCGGCGGTCGCTGGTCTGGGAGCCGACCAGCGCCTCGGAGTTGGTACGGGTCAGCTCGCCGAGCCGCGCGGAGAGCCGGGGCAGCAGCCCCCGGTCCTTCATGGTGTGCAGCAGGGTCTGGGTGCCGTACGTGCCCGCGGCGACGACGACCTTGCGGGCGCGCAGCTTCGTGGGCTTCGCCCTGCGGCGGCGGTCGGTGGGGACGGTGAGGACCCGGTAGCCGCCCTCGGGGTCGTCGGTGACCGCGACGACGGAGGTCATCGGGTGGATGACCGCTCCGGCCTGCTCGGCGAGGTGGAGGTAGTTCTCGTTGAGGGTGTTCTTGGCCCCGTGGCGGCAGCCCGTCATGCACTCGCCGCACTCGGTGCAGGCCTTGCGGGCGGGGCCCGCGCCGCCGAAGTACGGGTCGGGGACGGTGGAGCCGGGCCTGGCCCTCGCGGCGCCGTCGGCGTCCTTGCCGTCGCCGAAGAAGACGCCGACCGGGGCCAGGTGGAAGGTGTCGCCGACGCCCATGGCCTCGGCCGCGGCCTTGAGGTGGATGTCTGAGGGGGTCATCGTCGGGTTGAGGCGGACCCCGAGCATGCGGCGGGCCTGGTCGTAGTACGGCTTCAGCTCGTCCTGCCAGTCGGTGATCGAGGCCCACTGCCGGTCCTCGAAGAACGGGGCGGGCGGCACGTACAGCGTGTTGGCGTAGTTGAGCGATCCGCCGCCGACCCCCGCCCCGGCGAGCACCATGACGTTGCCGAGGAGGTGGACGCGCTGGATGCCGAACAGGCCCAGCGCGGGGGCCCAGAGGTAGTTCTTCAGGTCCCAGGAGGTCTTGGGGAGGGTGCCGGGGGTGAAGCGGCGGCCCGCCTCCAGGATCCCGACCCGGTACCCCTTCTCGGTCAGCCGGAGCGCCGACACCGCGCCCCCGAAGCCCGATCCGACGACCAGGACGTCGTAGTCGTACGCGGCGTCGTCCTCGGCCGGGACATGGCTCACGGCCTGTTTCTGGGCAGGGCTGTCCTGGGACATGGCACTCCTCGGAACGGGATCGGTACGAAAAGGGCGGAAGTCGCTGGGCCCCCCGGGGCGTCAGCGCAGCCGGAACGCCTTCATCGCCTTGAGGCTGCTGGTCATGAGCGCGGCGTACTTCTCGTCGTCCATCCCGAAGGCGGGCGCGAGCGGCATCAGCCGCTGCTGGGCGATGGTCTGGGCCTCGGTGAACTTGAGGATGCCCTCGGAGCCGTGCCGTCGGCCGAGGCCGGAGTCCTTCATGCCGCCCATCGGGGCCTGGACGCTGCCGTACGCGGGGGCGAACCCCTCGTTGATGTTGACGGTGCCGGTGCGCAGCCGGGCGGCGACCGCGTGACCCCGCTTGGAGTCGGTGGTCCAGACGCTGGCGTTGAGGCCGTACGGGGTGGCGTTGGCCAGCGCGATCACCTCGTCCTCGTCGCTGAAGCGGTAGATCGAGACGACCGGTCCGAAGGTCTCCTCGGTGCAGACGGCCATCGGGGCCTCCACCCCGTCGAGGATGGTCGGCTCGTAGAACAGCGGGCCGATGTCGGGGCGTGCGACGCCGCCGGCGACGAGCTTCGCACCCTTCTCGACGGCCTCGTCGACGTGGCGCGTGACGGCCTCCAGTTGGCGTTCGCCCACGAGGGAGCCCATGTCGGCCCCGTAGGCGAGGGCGCTGCCGAGCCGCATGGCCTTCGTCCGGGTGGCGAAGCGCTCCACGAAGGCGTCGGCGACGGACTCGTGGACGTAGAGCCGCTCGATGGAGATGCAGAGCTGTCCGGCGGAGGAGAAGCAGGCGCGGACGGCTCCGGCGGCGGCCTTCTCGACGTCGGCGTCCTTCAGCACGAGCATGGCGTTCTTGCCGCCGAGCTCCAGGGAGACGCCGACCAGCCGGGACGCGGCGCCGACGGCGACCTCGCGGCCGGTGCGGGTGGAGCCGGTGAAGGAGACGTAGTCGGCGCGGCTGACGACCTCGGGTCCCACGACGGGCCCCTCGCCGAGGACGACCTGGAAGACCTCGGCGGGCAGTCCGGCCTCGATCAGCAGGTCGCGGGCCCACAGGGCGGTGAGCGCGGTCTCCGTGTCGGGCTTCATCACGACGGCGTTGCCGGAGACGAACGCGGGCAGCGCGTCGCCCACGGAGAGTTCGAGAGGGTAGTTCCAGGGGGCGATCTGGCCGACGACGCCGCGCGGCTGGCGCAGTTCGGTGACCTTGGTGAGGATCGGGACGACGCCGGTGTGGCGGCGGGGCTTGAGGTAGGCGGCGGCCTTGCGCCCGTAGTGGCGGGCGGCGACGGCGACGGCCTGCACCTCCTCGTGGGCGTGCAGGCGGGCCTTGCCGGTCTCCAGCTGGATGAGGTCGAGGACCTCGGACTGGCGGCTGAGGACGAGGTCGTGGAAGCGCAGCAGGACGGCGGCCCGCTGCCGTACGGGGACGGCGGCCCAGACGGGCTGGGCGGCGCGGGCCCGGTCGAAGGCGGTGGCGACGTCCTCGGGGGTGGACTCGGGCAGGTCGGCCAGCTTCTCCCCGGTGAAGGGGGTGTGGTTGGCCGTGCGGCCCGACCCGACGACGCCACGGGTCAGCTGGGCGATCACCTCGGGGGTGACCACGTCGGCGGCGGTGCGCACACCGGCGGGGGCGGCCGCCACGGGGTTCGTACCGAGAGGGGCGTCAGGGGCCTGCGAGTCCGTCATGAGGCCGAGAGTATGTCCAGCCGCAGCCTTTGGGTACCCGTGGGTAACAGTTTTTCGCAGGACCCCCCACCTACGCCGGACACCCTCCTCGAACGAGCCAGTGATCGCTGGCGATATAACCGCTGATCAGTGGCTATGCGGCCGATCGCCCCACGGCGGTCGGCCCGCGGCGCTCAGGAAGCGTGAATCTTCAGCCCCTCGGTGACCTTGGTGAAGATCGCGTCGCCGTCCTTCGCCGCGTCCCCCTTGGCGGGCATCCGCACCCGCACGTGCCAGTAGGGGTCGTTCTCCTTCTTGCCCGGGATCAGCAGCTCCCGGAGGCGGTAGCGCACCGGATCGTCGCCGGAGGAGGGGTAGGGGACGAACTCGGTGGTCATCTCGACCGCCTTGCGCCCCTCGTGCGTGGCGTCCTTGTACGTGACGGAGGCCTCCTCCATGTCCGTGGAGCTCGACGAGCCCTCCTCGTAGTACTCCTTGCGGGCCTTCGGGTCGACGCCGGGGTTGTCGTCCATGGTGTCCTCGCTCTTCGGGGAGCGGTGCCAGAAGGTGATCTCGAAGACGCCGCTGGGGTCCGCGTACCAGACCAGCTCGTCCTCGCCGTCCTCCTGGACCCGCTTGTACTCCTCCGGCACGGCGACGTCCGCCGACAGCACCTCGTTCTCCGGCCGGACCTGCCAGCCCTCGGGCGGTCCGTCGCCCGCGAACGGGTTCAGCAGGAGCAGGACGAGCGAGACCGCCACCGCCAGCGCCCCGCCGCCGAGCGCGAACTGCGCGACGCGGTTGCGGTGCAGCACGGGCGGCACCCACTTGCTGCCACCGCCTCCGCTTCCGCCCACGGGGACCGTCCCGTACGCGGAGGTCGCCTGCGCCGGGGCCGGGGACGCCAGCTGCTGGAGGGCCCGCCGGACCTCGGCGGCCGGCGGACGCGCCGCGGGGTCCTTGCGGAGCAGCTGCATGACGAGGGCGCCGAACGCGCCCGTGCCACGGGCGGGCACCTGCGGCTCGGCGGACAGCACGGCCTGGAGGGTGGCCGGGGTGTGCGAGCGGCGGTACGGGGACATCCCCTCGACCGCCGCGTACAGCACGACGCCCAGCGACCAGAGGTCCGACTCCGGTCCGGGGCGCTGCCCGAGGACCCGCTCCGGTGAGATGAACTCGGGCGAACCGACGAACGCCCCGGTCTCGGTGAGCTGCTGCTCGCCCTCGACCTGGGCGATCCCGAAGTCGGTGAGGACGACCCGGTCGCCGGTGCCGAGCATGACGTTGTCCGGCTTGACGTCCCGGTGCAGGATGCCGATCGCGTGGGCTGCCATCAGCGCGTCGAGGACGGCGAGTCCGATCCTGGCCGCCTCGCGGGGGTCCAGGGTGCCTTCCTGGAGGCGGTCGCCGAGCGACGGGCCGCGCACCAGCTCCATGACGATCCACGGCTTGCCGTCCTCGACGGCCACGTCGTGGACGGTCACGACGGAGGGGTGGTCGATCCGGGCGGCGGCCCGCGCCTCGCGCTGCATGCGCTGGTGCACCATGCTGTGCTCGCGCTCGCCGAGGTGTTCCGGTACGCGCGGTTCCTTGACGGCCACCTCCCGGTCGACGACCTCGTCGTGGGCCCGCCACACCGTGCCCATACCGCCGTGGCCGAGCCGGGCGAGCAGCCGGTAGCGCCCGCCGATCAGCCGGTTCACCGCGCTGTCCGGGGCGCTCGCGTGGACGGTCGGGGACGGAACGTGCGCCGGGGGTGAGGGATGCGGCGCGGGATGCGGCGCGCCGAAGCCGCCCGGTGTCTGCGGCGGCTGGAGTCCGTAGCTGGTGGGCTGGTTCGCCCATCCCCCGTGATCTGTCATGTACCCCATCCTGGATCACGCGCCGGGCCGGACACCACCGGGGGTGGAGACCGGATGCGCAGCCGTGACCGTCTCGCGACCCGGCCGGAGCATCGGCACCCGCAGGGCGCCGATGCTCACTGCTGGGGTTTCGGGGCGCTCCAACTGCGCAGCATGATGTCGAACTTCTCGCGGCTGGCCTCCCAGCCCTCCTGCGGGGCCGTCAGATACAGCGCGTACTCGGGGCCGCCGGGACCGCCGTAGTACATCTGGTCGATCCCGTGCCGGGGCCCCGGGTGGTCCTTGGTCTCGTTCCAGGTGAACTCCCAGAGGGCGCCCGGCCGGTCGCGGAAGGTGTTCTTCTCCATCCCGATCCGCTGATACCCCGGCAGCCGCTCGGAGAGCTGCTCCTCCATGTTCTCCGTGTGCAGATACGGATGCTCGAAGTCCGGGTCCGGGTCGACGCTGATGCGGATCCGGTGGGCCCCGCCGTCCGGCGTGTAGTCGATCTGCCCGTCCTGGACCTGCCGGGTCCAGTCCACCGGCACGACCAGGCTGAACCCCGCCGGGTCGTCGACCCGGTGCCAGCCGTCGGGTATCTCCGGTGCCCCCTCCGACGACGCGGCCGGATCCGGCGAGGTCTGCTCCGTGGAGCTCCGCTCCGGGGACGGTGTGCCGCCGGCGACCGTGCCGCCGCTCGTTCCGCCGGGGGCGTCCGAACCCTCCCGGTACTTCATCGCGAACAGCCCGGCCGCGCCCCCCAGGACGGCGGCGGCGACGACCACGACGAGCACCGTGCGCCACCGGGATTTGGCGCGCCGGGTCACCGGGGCGGAGGCGGGGCCGGTGACCGGAGCGGCCGCGTCCGGGCCGGGGGCGGGCGTTGTCGTGGCGGGGGTCGCTCCGGGCAGCCGGGCGGTGGCGCCGTCGGAACCGTCGGCGCCGTTCGGGCTGCCGGAACCGTCCGGGCCGCCGGGGCCGTTCGCGTCCCGGTGGGCGTACCGGGCGTCCTCGGAGAAGCGCTGGGTCGGCACGTGCGCCTGGGCGGCGCGGGGCTCGCGGCCGTCCATCGCGTCCAGCAGCATCTGCTCGGTCTGGGCGGCGGTGGGCCGGTCGTCCGGGTCCTTGCGGAGCAGCGCGGTGATCACGGCGCCGAGCGGGCCGGCGTTGACCGGGGCGGGCGGCTCCTCGGTGACGACGGCCTGCATGGTGGAGATCGGGGACGTACGGCGGAACGGGGAGGTCCCCTCGACCGCCGTGTACAGCGTCGCGCCCAGGGACCAGAGGTCGGAGGCCGGTCCGGGGTCGCCGCCGCGTACCCGTTCCGGGGCCAGGTAGTCGATGGAGCCGACCAGTTCGCCGGTCCGGGTGATGGTGGAGTCGCCCTCGATCGCGGCGATCCCGAAGTCGGTCAGCAGCACCTGCCCGTCGCGCGCCAGCAGCACGTTGCCGGGCTTGACGTCGCGGTGCAGCACCCCGGCCGCGTGCGCGGCGCGCAGGGCGCTCAGCACGTGCAGCCCGATCCGGGCCGCCTCGCGCGGGGCGAGCTCGCCGCTCTCCTTGGCGGAGTCGGCGAGCGAGGGCCCGTCGACGTACTGCATGACGATCCAGGGGCGGTTGTCGTACTCGATCACGTCGTGGACGGTGACGACGCCGGGGTGCGTGATGCGCGCCGCCGCCCGCGCCTCCTTCTGCGTCCTGGCGTGCAGGACGAGCCGGTCGGCCTCGGCGACGTACAGCCCGGCGGTCAGCTCCTTGACGGCGACCGTGCGGTGCAGCACCTCGTCGTGGGCGCGCCAGACCTTGCCCATGCCGCCCCGGCCGAGGACGTCGCCCAGCCGGTAGCGCCCCGCCAGCACCAGTCCCGCGTCCGTGCTCTGTGATCGATCCACGTGATGTCCCCGCCCCGTTCCTCGAATGGCCAGATTACGGAGGCGCGGCGGTGGGGCGGAACCGGGGATCGCCCACGAGACCGCACTGTGATGGTTGTCGGCACCGCACAACGCCCGTGCCGGAGCAGTAGCGATGACGTGTGATCAGGCCCAGGAACGGACGGTCACGCGCGCGGTCGGGTGTGACCGGCGGTCAGGTGACCCGGTAGGAGGCGATGGCCTGCTCGTAGATCTCGGTGACCTTGTCCCGGTCGCTCTCGGGCCCGATCACCTGGATGACGTGGTATCTGCCGTCGACGATCATGGCGAGATTACGGACGTACACCTCACGCCCGCCGCTCTCCTGCCAGGTGAACTGCCCCTCGGCCATGGCCTGCCGGCCGACGTCGACCCGGCGCAGTCCGGACGAGGAGGACCAGGTGGAGTCGCGGAACGGCTGGAGCTCGGGCTCCTTCTCCCGCTGGTAGTCCAGGGGATCGCCGCCCCCCGCCTTCACCGTGTCCCGGCCGGGCACCACGAGCAGGGTGAACCCGTCGCTGCCGTAGCGGATCTGCCGGTCCGCGTTGGCGGGGCTGCGCTGCCAGTCCTTCGGTACGCCGACCTCGAACCCCTCCGCGTCCTCACGGAGGGCGTAGCCGGGGGCGAGCGCCACGGCCGACCGGCTGGTCTGCGGCTGCTGGGAGCCGGGATCGGCGGACCCGCCCCCCGAGGCGGACGGCTCGGGCTCCCCCGAGGCGGCGGGCGGTGCGGCGGAGCCGGCGGGCGACGTCGGCGCTCCGCTGTCCTTGCCCGGCTCCTGCTTCGGCAGGAACATCACGGCGTACGCGACGGCGGCGGCCATCAGCAGCAGGATGAGGACGAGCAGCAGCCGGCCCAGGCTGCGCGGCGATGAGGACTCCTCGCCCCGGCGCGATGGTTCCCGCAGCACCCGGGGCCCCTTGGGCGCACGGGGTGCGCGGGCCGGACGCTCCTCCTCCCAGGTCTCCACGGGCATCCGCACGGACCGGTCGGGCGGCAGCAACGACTCCTGCCGGTCCCGCTGCTTGCCGCCGCCGCGCTGCTTCGGCGGCTGCTGCTGGCGCTTCCCCTGGCGGTGCCTGCCGTGCGCCGAGCCGCCGCCGAAACGGCCCCGGCGCCGGCGGACCAGCTCGCCCCGGCGGCGTACGACGGGGAGCCGGGCGGCGTCGGGCGCGGGCAGCGGCACGACGTCGGCGCCCGCCTCCGGCTCCGGCGCGGAGCGCACCAGCGAGCGCAGCCAGCCGCGCAGCTCCTCGAAGTCCGGCCGCTCCGTGGGGTCCTGGCGCAGCAGCGACTCGACGACGGGCCGCAGCGGGCCGCACTCCTCCGCGAAGGCGGGCGGCTCCCCGCACACCATCTGGACGAGCTCGGCCGCGTTCTCCTCGGGGTAGGGGGCGTGGCCCTGGACGGCGCGGTAGAGCAGTGCGCCGAGCGCCCACAGGTCGGTGGCGGGGCCGATGGGGGGCGCGAGCTGCCAGTTCTCGTGGACGGGACCCGCCTGTTCGGGGGCCCAGCGCTCGGTGACGGCTCCGACGACGGCGATACGTGCCTGGCGGGCGCGTTCGGCGGCGAGCGGGGTGGCGGGGCCCCGGTAGACGGCGGGCTCGTCGCCGCCCGCGACGGCCTCCTCCCAGGCGCCGGGGGCGGTCCGCCCGTCCCGGGGCGGTGCGGTGCGGGCGAGCTGCTTGGGGGCCGGGGCCGCCGGGCCGGGCCGCCGGGAGTCGGCGCGCAGCGCGTCCTCGCCGGAACCGCCCGCGGAGACGGGCCGCGCACCGGGTCCGTCGTCCCACGTCCCGGCGAGGTGCACGCGGCGGCCCGGCGGCCGGGGGCCGTCCTCGTCGTCCTCGTCGTCCTCGTCGTCATAGGGGCCCTCGGCGGGCCGGCCCCAGGGGGAGGTGAGGTGGGGGGCCACGGGGGCGCCAGGGGCCGGGGCCCCGGGCGCCGGGCGCTGCGGCGGGAGGATGCCGGTGTCGGCGTCCGCGTCGGCTCCCGCTCCCGCTCCGGCTCCGGCTCCGGCTCCGGTGATTCCGCTGGTGCCCGGGGCGGGCGTGCGCCCTTCCGGCGGCGACTTCGTGAGGTCGGCCGGGGCGCGGTCGGTCTGCTGCCGGTCCTCGGTGACCCGGGCGGCGGCCCGTGCGCCCGCCCGGTAGGCGGCGATGGCTCCGGCGCGCGCGGCCCGCAACTGGGCGGCGCTCGCGGCGCCCGGCTCGGCGGGGGGCGGCACGGCGGTGTACGGGACGGCGGGTGCGGCGGGGCGCGGGACGATCTCCTGGCCGGCGTGCGACGCGAAGCGCTCGGCTTCCGGGCCGCCCGGGGGCAGGTCGTACCGGTCGCCGGACCGGTCCTCGGCCCGGTCGCCGTACCGGTCGTCGTCCCTCTCGTCGTCCCTCTCGCCGTCCCGGTCGTCGTCCTGGCGCGGTGCATAACCCTGCGGCAGCGACGGAACGGGAAGCCCCTGGTCCGCCCGGTACGGCCGGTCCCCCCCGTACGGCCGGTCCGCCCGACCGTCGCCCCGGTCGCCGTCGTCACCGGCGTACTCCTGGACGTCCACGTCCACGTCCACGGCATCGTCCGCGTACTCCACGTACTCCGCGTACTCCTGGACGTCCGCGTCCGCGTCCGCGTACTCCGTGTGCTCCTCGACGGCCGCGTAGCCCTGGCCGTCGTCGACGGATCCGTAGCCGTCGACCGGTGCGTACTCCGTTTCGCTCCTGGCCGCCGGGAGCGCGTAGGCCCCGTCGAGCGCTCTCGGCGGGGCGGCCTCGAAGGCCGGGATGCCGTACGTCGTGGGGCCGGCCACCGGGTCGGTGTCGGGCGCCGGTCCGGGGGCGTATCCGCAGAGCGCCTCCTCGGCGGCGCCCGCCGCGAGACCGGTGAGCATGACACGGCCGTCGTCGCACACCAGGACCGTGCGCACGGTGATGTTGCGATGGGTCCAGCCGTGGGCGTGCAGCACCCGCAGGGCGGTGAGCACGTCGGAGCCGATCTCGGCCGCCCGGTAGGGGTTGAGGGGGCGTTCGGCGAGGAGGGCGGCGAGCGGGCGGGCCGCGACGAGCTCGCTCACTATCCACAACGAGCCCGCTTCGGCGAACACGTCGAAGACCTGGTCGAGCCGGGGATGGTCGGGCACCTGGGCGGCGGCCTGCGCGGCCTCGATCGCCCTCCGGACCGCCGGGTCCGTGCTGCGGCGGACCGCTCGCCCGGGGGCGCGTCCGGATGATGCGGAGGGCCGGCCGTCGGCGTCGAGCACCTCCGCGTCCACGATCTCCGGCAACGGCACCTGGCGGACCAGGACTTCCTGTCCGCTGTACGTGTCGAACGCCCGGGTCTCGGCCAGTTCGTACCCATCGGACGGGGGCAGCGGAAGGCGGTAGCGGTCGGCAAGCACCCGACCCGCGTAGTCGTCCACGACGCCTCCCCAGAGCGCGCTCTTCCCCCGGTCACCGGAGGCGCACTTATCCGTCGGTCACGGTCATTCGGCGGACAATTGACCCGCTGTTCCGGCTGCGTACGGTCCCCGGCCTCTTACGATACGTGGCAACACGGGCCGCCGGGCCGGGTCGCGCCAACCCGGTCCGCACAAACGTTTCCCACCGACCGGTCCAGGGCGTTCCCGACCCGTCGACGGGCGTGCCCAGGCGGTCGGTCGGCACGTGCCCAGGCGCGCAGTCGGCACGTGCCCAGCGGTCAGTCAGTGGGCGTGAACGTGGCGAACGCCGTTTCGCGCAGCGTCCGGCACTCGTCGTCCTCCCACTCGCCCACCTTGCAGCTGATCATGATCGAGTAGCCACGCTTGGCGTCCACCTTGAACCCCCGGTTGAGCACCTTGACCCGGACGCCGTTGTGGTTGCGTTCGAACGTCCAGTCCGCGACGGTCGGATAGCCGTTGTACTCGACCTTCTTTATGCTGCCGTGCTTGTAGCCGTCGCTGAGAACCTTGGCGCTCCCGACGGCCCCGCGCCAGGCGGCAGCCGCGTCGTCCTTGGGCGAGCTGTTGAAGTCGACCTGGACGCGGGGGAAGCTGCCCCGCTTGTCGTTGTAGATGCCGCCGGAGTTGCTGCCCGCGATGTCGGTGCGCTTGAAGCCCTCGGGCATCGCCATGGTGAAGTGGAACCGGGCGTCGGTGACCTCCTCGTACCCGGCGGGCAGGGCGTCGCCCGGGGCCGCCCCGTCGTCCCCGTCGTCGTCGGAACCGGAGTCGTCGGCGTCGCCGGAGTCGTCGTCGGCGGACGGGTCGGCGGAGGCCCGGCCGTCGCCCGTTCCCTGGCCCTCCTTCTGCCCGTCGCCCTTCTCGCCGGCCGAACCGCCGCCGGTGTCGCCGGCCTTGTCGTCGGCGCCGCCGGCCGAGGCTCCGGCCGAGGCGGCCGTGTCGCCGCCCTTGTCCGCTTCGTCGCCGCCGAGCGTGAGCGCGAGGACCGTGCCGAGAAGGGCCAGGGCGACGACGGCCGCGATGATCGCGAGGGTGCGGCGGGGCACCACGTCGGTGATCGAGGCACGCGTGGACGCGACCGAGGACGGCGGGCGCTGCCCGGGTACGGACCCACTCGCCGCCGCGGATTTCGAGGCGCCGGCGGTCGCCGCGGCGGCTCCCTTCGCGGTCGCCGGGTCGGACGCGGCGGGCTTCGCACCCGGGGCGGAAGTCCCGGGCGGTGAAGGAGGCTTGGGCGGGGTGGCGGGCGGTCCGCCGGCCGCCACGGCCGGAGAGCCCGCCGACGCGGCGGCGGCACCCGCCGCGGCTCCCGCGGCCGCCGCGGGGGTCTTCGCGTTGCGCACGGAGCGCAGGGCTCCGCGCAGCCGGTCGCGGGAACCGCCGCCGGACTCGCCCGACCCGGTGGGCTGCTTCGGCGGCTTCGGGGCCTTGGGCTGCTTCGGCGTCCTCTTGACGAGGGGGTCGGCGGCGGGCGCCGGCGGCAGCGCCATGATCTGAGTGGAGTCCGCGGGGGCCGGAGCGGGAACGTCGGGGGCATTGATGACGTCGTTGAGCAACGCCCGCGCCCCGGCGTCGTCGAGGCGCTGGTCGGGGTCCCGGGCGAGCAGCCCGTAGATGACCTCGGTGAGCGGTCCGGCGTTCTTCGGCGGGTCGAGCGGTTCGGTCATCACGGCCGTCAGGGTGGCGATGGCCGAGCCCTTGTCGTACGGCGGGCAGCCCTCGACGCTCGCGTACAGCAGTCCGCCGAGGGACCACAGGTCCGCGGGCGGGCCCGGCTTGTGACCGCGGGCCCGCTCCGGCGAGATGTACGAGGGTGCGCCGACGAGCATGCCGGTGGAGGTGACCGACGGGTCCCCCTCGACCTGGGCGATGCCGAAGTCGGTGAGCACGACGCGCCCGTCCTCCGCGATCAGCACGTTGGACGGCTTCACGTCGCGGTGCAGGATGCCCTCGCGGTGCGCCGAGCGCAGCACGTCGAGGATGGCCAGCCCGACCTCCGCGGCCCGCCTCGGCGTCAGCGTGCCGTCCTCGCGGATCGCCTCGGCGAGCGACTTGCCCTCGATCAGCTCCATGACGATCCACGGGCGGTCGTCCTCGTCGACCACGTCGTAGACGGTCACCGCGCTGTTGTTGCGGATCCGTGCGATCGCCTTGGCCTCACGCAGTGTGCGCGTGATCAGCCGGCGTTTCTCGTCCTCGTCGATCGCCCCGGGGAACCGCAGTTCCTTGACCGCGACCGTGCGGCCGAGCGTCTCGTCGTCGGCGCGCCAGACCGTACCCATGCCGCCTCGGCCGAGCACCTCACCGAGCCGGTAGCGCCCCGCGAGGAGACGACCGTCCTTGTCCCGTTGGGGCTCCCGTGCCTGCTCCGCCTCCGACATGCGTCCCCTCTGCGATCAACCCGCCCTGGCAGAGCGTTCATTGTCCCTCACCCCGGGACCGGTCCTGGTGCCGGGTCCGGGGTCCGCCGCGCCGCGGCTCGAAGAGGGAAGCCCCCACAGCCTCCTACCAACCCGGCCTCCCCGTCCAGGCCGGTCCGGGCAGCCCCCGCCGCCCCACCGGGCCGGCGGAGCCCAACTGGCCCGGTGAAGACGGGCGGTGACCGCGCCACAGAGACGCGCGGACTCCGGGAGGGCGTGTCCTAGATCGGCACAATGTCCGGTGCGCCGAGCCGGGCCGCGTCCGCCGTGAGGTCGTCGGGCTGCCGCTGCGATTCGCGTTCGGCCTCCACCCGCTTCTCGTAGTGCTCGACCTCCCGGTCGATCCGCCCTTCGTCCCAGCCCAGCACCGGCGCCATCAGCTCCGCGCAGAGCCGGGCGCTGCGGGTGCCCCGGTCGAAGGTCTCGATGGAGATCCGGGTGCGCCGGGTCAGCACGTCGTCCAGATGGCGGGCGCCCTCGTGGGAGGCCGCGTAGACGATCTCGGCGCGCAGATAGTCGTCGGCGGCGGGCAGGGGTTCGCCCAGGGTGGGGTCGGCGAGGATCAGTTCCAGAATCTCCTCGGTCATTGAGCCGTACCGGTTGAGCAGATGCTCCACCCGGGCGACATGGAGTCCGGTCCGGGCCGCGATCCGGGCGCGCGCGTTCCACAGGGCCTTGTATCCCTCGGCCCCCAGGAGCGGGGTGTCCTCCGTGACGCAGGCGGCGACCCGCTGGTCGAGTCCGTGCACCGCCTCGTCCACCGCGTCCTTGGCCATGACCCGGTACGTCGTGTACTTGCCGCCCGCCACGACGACGAGGCCGGGCGCGGGGTGGGCCACCGTGTGCTCGCGCGACAGCTTGCTGGTGGCGTCCGACTCGCCGGCCAGCAGCGGTCGCAGTCCGGCGTAGACGCCCTGGACGTCGTCCCTGGTCAGCGGGGTGTTGAGGACGGAGTTGACGTGCTGGAGGAGGTAGTCGATATCGGCGCTGGAGGCGGCCGGGTGGGCCTTGTCCAGGTCCCAGTCGGTGTCCGTGGTGCCGATGATCCAGTGCCGGCCCCAGGGGATGACGAAGAGGACGGACTTCTCGGTGCGCAGGATGAGCCCGGTGGAGGAGTGGATGCGGTCCTTGGGGACGACCAGGTGGATGCCCTTGGACGCCCGGACGTGGAACTGTCCGCGCTCGCCGATGAGCCCCTGGGTGTCGTCGGTCCACACACCGGTCGCGTTGACCACCTGCTTGGCCCGGATCTCGTACTCCGTGCCGCCCTCGACGTCCCGCACCAGCGCGCCCACGACCCGCTCGCCCTCGCGGAGAAAGCCGATCACCCGGGCCGCGTTCGCCACCTGGGCCCCGTAGGACGCGGCGGTGCGCACCAGCTCGGTGACGAAGCGGGCGTCGTCCATCTGTGCGTCGTAGTACTGGAGGGCGCCGACCAGGGCGTCCTTCTTCAGCGCGGGGGCGACCCGCAGGGCGTGCTTGCGGGAGAGGTGGCGGTGGACGGGGAGGCCGCGGCCGTGTCCGGAGGAGACCGACATCGCGTCGTACAGCGCGACGCCGGAGCCGGCGTAGAGCCGCTCCCAGCCCTTGTGCTGCAAGGGGTAGAGGAAGGGCACGGGCTTCACCAGGTGCGGGGCCAGCCGCTCCAGGAGCAGCCCGCGCTCCTTGAGCGCCTCCCGGACCAGGGCGAAGTCGAGCATCTCCAGATAGCGCAGCCCGCCGTGGATCAGCTTGCTCGACCTGCTCGATGTGCCGGACGCCCAGTCGCGCGCCTCGACCAGGCCGGTCGAGAGGCCTCTGGTGGCGGCGTCCAGCGCCGTGCCCGCGCCGACCACGCCCGCCCCCACGACCAGCACGTCCAGTTCGCGCTCGGCCATGGCGGCGAGCGCGACGGTGCGCTCGGCGGGTCCCAGTGTCGCTGTCCTCACTGCTGCCTCCCGGTGGATCGGGGTGGTCGGACACGGGAGTGCCACCCGGCCGAGGGGCCGGCCGCCCGTGTCCACTCCTCGATTCTGTCCGCGCTCCCCGAGTTCAGCCACCGCCTGTGGACAACACCCGGGCGACCGGAGCCACACAATGCGACATATAGGTCATATTTACGCCTAGTCTGACATTGCACTGTCCACAGCAGTTGCGATCTTCGCTCTCCGCACTTAGGGGGTCTTCCTCTATGCCCGCAGACCTCGCCGTCATCGGACTCGGTCACCTCGGCCTGCCCCTCGCCCAGGCCGCCGTGACCGCCGGGATCGACACCGTCGGCTACGACCCCGACCCACGCCCCTACGCGGAACTCGGAGCGGGCCGCAGCCCGGTCGAGGGCACCCTCACCGCCTCCGAGATCCGCCGCATGCTCTCCGGCGGCTTCCGGCCCACCACCGACCCCGCCGAGCTGGGCCGGGTCCGTACCGCCGTGATCTGCTCCCCCACCCCGCTCGGCCCCGACCGGGCAATCGACCTCACCGCGCTCCGCGACGCCGCCCGCGCACTGGCGGCCCGGCTGCGCCCGCACACCACCGTGCTGCTGGAGTCCGCCGTGCCGCCCGGCACCACCGAGAACGTCCTGCGCCCCCTGCTGGAGGAGGGATCCGGGCTCGTCGCCGGACGCGACTTCCACCTCGCCTGCTCGCCGAGCCGGCTCGACCCCGGCAACCGCACCCACGTCCTGGCCAACACCCCCAAGGTCATCGGCGGCCTCACCCCCGCCTGCACCGAGTCGGCCGCCGCCTTCTACGGACGCCTCACCGACAAGGTCGTCCGGGCCCGCGGACCGCGCGAGGCGGAGATGACGAAGGTGCTGGAGACCAACTTCCGTCACGTCAACATCGCGCTGGTCAACGAGATGGCGGTGCTCTGCCACGACCTCGGCGTCGACCTCTGGGACGTCATCCGGTGCGCCGAGACCAAGCCGTTCGGCTTCCAGCCCTTCCGGCCGGGACCCGGCGTCGGCGGACACGGCGTCCCGGTGGACCCGGGCTGCCTGCCCTACAGCACCCGCACCCCCGGGCACCCGCTGCGGATGGTCTCGCTGGCGCAGGAGATCAACGACCGGATGCCCAGCTACGTCATCCAGCGCTGCGCCACCCTCCTCAACGAGCACGGCAAGTCCGTCCGGGGCGCGCGCGTCCTGCTGCTCGGCGTCACCTACAAGCCGGACAGCGCCGACCAGGAGGCCGCCCCCGCCCGCGAGATCGCCGCCCGGCTGATGGACATGGGCGCCCAGATCGGCTACCACGACCCGCACGTCCTGGACTGGCGGGTGCGCGAACGGCCCGTCCCGCGCGCCGACTCGCTGTACGAGGCGGCGGCCGCGGCCGACCTGACCGTACTGCTCCAGCAGCACCGCACCTACGACCTCCAGGGCCTCGCGGTCAAGGCCCAACTGCTCCTGGACACCCGGGGAGCCACTCCGGCGGGGGCGGCGCACCGGCTCTGAGGACGTACGGGAGGCCGAAAAGGATTGCCGGTGACCGATTCCGGTGCGTACTGCTACCCTGCGGCGTCACAGCGCGCACATACGTGCGCAACCGCACACGCGTGCGCAGCCATCCAGGGGGAGCCCCACCGTGAGTCAGCCCGTGCAGCCGCCGAACCAGCCCCAGCAGCCCTACGGCGGGCAGCCCGTCGACGGCAACCCGTACGCCGACCAGCCGGGCCAGGCCACCCCCGCCGCACCGACAGGCAACTCGTACGGCCAGCCCACCCCCGCCGCGCCGACCGGCAACCCGTACGGGCAGTCCGCCCCCGCCGCCCCGACCGGCAACCCCTACGGCCAGCAGCCCCCGGCCCCGACCGGCAACCCGTTCGCGGGTCAGCAGCCCGGCCAGAGCGCCCCGTTCGGCGGCGGCGCGCCCTTCGCCCCGGCGCCCCCGGCCCGCGACAACAACATCATGCTCGGCGTGCTGGTCGCCCTGGGCGCGGCCGTCGTCGCGGGCATCCTGTACGGCGTGATCGCGGGCTCGATCGAGCGCGAGGTCGGCTACGCGGCGGTCGGCGTCGGCTTCCTGGTGGGCTTCGCGTCCAGCAAGGTCGGCGGCTCCAACCCCGCGGTCATCGGCGCCGCGGCCGTCTTCTCGATCGGCGCCGTCTACCTCGGGCAGCTCGTCGGCATCTCGATGGTCCTCTCCGACCTGGCGCAGATCCCCTTCTCCGAGGTCATCGGCGACCACTTCGGCACCGTGACGGACGCCTGGTCGCAGGAGGCCGACTTCATGACCTACCTCTTCCTCGCCCTCGGCGCGGTGGCCGCCGTCGGTGGCGCCAAGAAGGCCGGCTGAGAGCACCCCGCAGGATTCATACGGAAGGGCCCGGCCCGATCGAACAATCGATCGGTCCGGGCCCTTCCGTATACGTACGGGAGGTCAGCGGCGGTGCTGCGAGTCCGCCACCGTCACCTCGACGCGCTGGAACTCCTTGAGGTCGCTGTAGCCGGTGGTGGCCATCGCGCGGCGCAGGGCGCCGAAGATGTTCATCGAACCGTCCGGGGTGTGCGAAGGGCCGGTGAGGACCTCCTCCGTCGTCCCGACCGAGCCGAGGTCGACCAGCTTGCCGCGCGGCACGTCCTCGTGGACGGCCTCCATGCCCCAGTGGCGGCCGCGGCCGGGCGCGTCCGTCGCGCGGGCCAGCGGGGAGCCCATCATCACGGCGTCCGCACCGCAGGCGATGGCCTTCGGCAGGTCGCCGGACCAGCCGACGCCGCCGTCGGCGATGACGTGCACGTACCGGCCGCCGGACTCGTCCATGTAGTCGCGGCGGGCCCCGGCGACGTCCGCGACGGCCGTGGCCATCGGGACCTGGATGCCGAAGACGTTGCGCGTGGTGTGCGCCGCGCCGCCGCCGAAGCCGACGAGGACACCGGCGGCGCCGGTCCGCATCAGGTGCAGGGCGGCGGTGTACGTGGCGCAGCCGCCGACGATGACCGGGACGTCCAGCTCGTAGATGAACTGCTTCAGGTTCAGCGGCTCGGCCGCGCCCGAGACGTGCTCGGCGGAGACCGTCGTACCGCGGATGACGAAGATGTCGACGCCCGCGTCGACGACCGCCTTG
The DNA here is from genome assembly GCF_040638385.1 of Streptomyces sp. NPDC026589. Classification (NCBI taxonomy): domain Bacteria; kingdom Bacillati; phylum Actinomycetota; class Actinomycetes; order Kitasatosporales; family Streptomycetaceae; genus Streptomyces; species Streptomyces sp. NPDC026589. The sequence goes on along the minus strand of NZ_JBEZYG010000010.1, from coordinate 118,745 downwards.
GAGAACTGGGCGGTGCGCTGCGGGGAGAGCGCGGCGGCGGTGACGACGCCGGAGTCGCGCACCTCCTTGATGCGCTGCCCGATCAACTCCTCCTGGATGGGGGCGGAGTAGATCTCCTGGAGCCGGCGGGTCGCGGACTCGACCGGCATCCCGGCGATCTCGTCCAGCAGCGGCTGCGGGTCGGCGTGCCGGGTCCACAGGCCTTCCAGGTTCAGCACACCCAGACCGCCGAGCTCGCCGATCCGGATGGCGTGCTGCGGGGAGACCACGGAGTCCATGGGAGCGGCCAGGAACGGCAGCTCGAAGCGGTAGGCATCGATCTGCCAGGCGATCGAGACCTCCTTCGGGTCCCGGGTGCGACGGCTCGGAACGACAGCGATGTCGTCGAATGCGTAAGCCCGGCGGCCGCGCTTGCCGCGCCCGATCTCGATCTCAGTCACGATGTGTGGCCTTTCCCTCTACGTCTGCGCTGACCAGTATCCCCGACACAGGAGTGAGGGGCGGTACCGGGAACTCCGGTCCGCCCCTCACCTGCGCTGATGCGTTACTTCCTGCTGTAGTTCGGTGCTTCGACCGTCATCTGGATGTCGTGCGGGTGGCTCTCCTTGAGCCCCGCCGAGGTGATCCGGACGAACCGGCCCTTGCTCTCCATCTGGTCGACGGACGCGGCGCCGACGTAGCCCATGGTCTGGCGGAGGCCGCCGACGAGCTGGTGGAGGACGTTGGCCAGCGGGCCGCGGTAGGGCACCTGGCCCTCGATGCCCTCGGGGACGAGCTTGTCGTCCGATGACACCTCGGCCTGGAAGTAGCGGTCCTTGGAGTAGGACCGGCCCTGTCCGCGGGACTGCATCGCGCCGAGCGAGCCCATGCCGCGGTACGACTTGAACTGCTTGCCGTTGATGAACATCAGCTCGCCCGGGGACTCCTCGCAGCCGGCGAGGAGGCTGCCCAGCATCACGCTGTCCGCGCCGGCGGCCAGCGCCTTGCCGATGTCGCCGCTGTACTGGAGGCCGCCGTCGCCGATCACCGGGACGCCCGCGGCACGGGCGGCGAGCGCGGCCTCGTAGATCGCCGTGACCTGCGGGACGCCGATGCCGGCGACCACGCGGGTGGTACAGATCGAGCCCGGGCCGACGCCGACCTTCACGCCGTCGACTCCGGCGTCGATCAGGGCCTGGGCGCCGTCGCGGGTGGCGACGTTGCCGCCGATGACGTCGACGCCGACGCTCGACTTGATCTTCGCCATCCAGTCGAGGGCGTTGCTGTTGTGTCCGTGCGAGGTGTCGACGATCAGGAAGTCGACCCCGGCGGCCGCGAGGGCCTGCGCGCGGTCCAGCGCCTCGGGGCTGGCGCCGACGGCCGCGCCGACCAGCAGACGGCCTTCGGCGTCCTTGGCGGCGTTCGGGTACTGCTCGGCCTTCTTGAAGTCCTTGACCGTGATGAGGCCCTTGAGGATGCCCGCCTCGTCGACCAGCGGCAGCTTCTCGATCTTGTGGCGGCGCAGCAGCTCCATGGCCTCCACGCCGGAGATCCCGACCCGCCCGGTGACGAGCGGCATCGGCGTCATGACCTCGCGCACCTGGCGCGACCGGTCCGACTCGAAGGCCATGTCGCGGTTGGTGACGATGCCGAGGAGCTTGCCCGCCGGGTCGGTGACCGGCACGCCGCTGATGCGGAACTTCGCGCAGAGCGCGTCCGCCTCGCCGAGCGTGGCGTCGGGGTGCACGGTGATCGGGTCGGTGACCATGCCCGACTCGGAGCGCTTGACCAGGTCGACCTGGTTGACCTGGTCCTCGATCGAGAGATTGCGGTGCAGCACGCCGACGCCGCCCTGCCGGGCCATGGCGATGGCCATCCGTGCCTCGGTCACCTTGTCCATGGCGGCCGACAGCAGGGGGATGTTCACCCGTACGTTGCGCGAGATGAGCGACGAGGTGTCGACCGCGTTGGGCAGGACCTCGGACGCGCCGGGCAACAGCAGCACGTCGTCGTAGGTCAGCCCGAGCGTCGCGAACTTCTCGGGCACTCCGTCGACGTTTGCAGTCATGACACCTTCCCCAAATGGCCTTGATCGGTGCGGATGTCCATGCTAACGGGCTCCACGGGCGTCTCATTCCACGATCAAGATCACTTGGCTGATCTGTAGCTTCCTACAGCGCCTCCGGCGGGGGCCGGCGGGGGTGCCTACTGCTCGGCGAGCGCCCGGAGCCGGCTGAGCGCGCGGTGCTGGGCGACCCGGACCGCGCCCGGGGACATCCCGAGCATCTGGCCGGTCTCCTCCGCGGTCAGCCCGACCGCGACGCGCAGGACCAGCAGCTCGCGCTGGTTGTCCGGGAGGTTGGCGAGGAGCTTCTTGGCCCAGGCGGCGTCGCTGCTGAGCAGGGCGCGCTCCTCCGGGCCGAGGGAGTCGTCGGGCCGCTCCGGCATCTCGTCGGAGGGGACGGCGGTCGACCCCGGGTGACGCATCGCGGCGCGCTGGAGGTCGGCGACCTTGTGCCCGGCGATCGCGAAGACGAAGGCCTCGAAGGGCCTTCCGGTGTCCTTGTAGCGCGGCAGCGCCATCAGCACCGCGACGCAGACCTCCTGCGCCAGGTCCTCCACGAAGTGGCGAGCATCACCGGGAAGGCGGTTCAGCCGGGAGCGGCAGTAGCGCAGGGCGAGGGGGTGTACATGGGCCAGCAGATCATGGGTGGCCTGCGCGTCACCGTCGACGGCCCGGTGCACGAGGGCACCGATCACCGTGGTTTCGTCATCGCGCATCGGACCATGGTGCCCTGAGGCCACCGGGTCCGCTCCACCGCGTCCCGAGTTGTGCACCGAAGCGTTATGAGCGGGTGCGCCGGATGTCATGTCCTGCGCCCTCCCCTTCCGCTCGACCGAATCGTTCCTGAGGAACTCCACGACTCAAGGATGCGTCATCGGCCGGGAAGCGTCACATGGCGCCGCTGGGCGGGCGCCCGGATACGGGGTGTGGAGCCGATGGCCCGCTCCGTGACCCCGTCCGCCGGTCTGCGGACGGGGCGCGGCCCGGGCCGGTCGTCAGCGGACCAGACCCCAGCGGAATCCGAGGGCCACCGCATGGGCCCGGTCGGAGGCCCCGAGCTTCTTGAACAGGCGCCGGGCGTGGGTCTTGACCGTGTCCTCGGAGAGAAAGAGCTCACGGCCGATCTCCGCGTTGGAGCGGCCGTGGCTCATCCCTTCGAGGACCTGGATCTCCCGCGCGGTGAGGGTGGGCGCCGCCCCCATCTCGGCGGACCGCAGTCGGCGCGGGGCGAGCCGCCACGTCGGATCGGCCAGCGCCTGGGTGACGGTGGCCCGCAGCTCGGCGCGCGAGGCGTCCTTGTGCAGATACCCGCGGGCCCCGGCGGCGACCGCGAGCGCGACGCCGTCCAGGTCCTCGGCGACGGTCAGCATGATGATCCGGGCCCCGGGGTCGGCGGAGAGCAGTCGCCGGACGGTCTCCACACCTCCCAGACCGGGCATGCGTACGTCCATCAGAATCAGATCCGAACGATCGGCACCCCAGCGGCGGAGGACTTCCTCGCCGTTGGCCGCCGTCGTCACGCGCTCGACGCCGGGCACGGTGGCCACCGCGCGACGGAGCGCTTCTCGGGCAAGCGGGGAGTCGTCGCAGACGAGGACGGATGTCATGACCGTCCTCCGCAGCTGATGCGCGTCACCTTGAGCCTCCAGGCTGATACAAGTCGTCACCTGTGCGGTTGACCCCCTCGGACATGTGCCCGAGCCGGATATCCGTCAACCGCATCCGCTCTCTTAACGACGGTCACTCGAAAGAGTTACGGGTCGGGCGGCCGGGTTCGGCACTCTACGTGAAGGGCCGTATACGGAGGAGAGCGGCGCGGGTGATTCACCCGTCAACCGAATCTTCACTCGTTGGCATGCCCTATTTGGCACCATTTCTTCCCTTTTGAGGGTGTCTGTGGCTAGATTCGCAATCAGTCATATTTACATCTACTAGCACCGCAGATGTACGGTCGAGACTTCGGTCACACCGATCACCGACGGTCCGAGCGTCAGAGGCCGTCGATCACAGACGGTCGAGGATGCCGCTTCCGACGCAGCACAGCTCCGAGGGGACAAGCAATGGCAGATTTCTCCCGCCTTCCCGGACCCAACGCCGACCTGTGGGACTGGCAGCTGCTCGCCGCCTGCCGAGGCGTGGACAGCTCCCTGTTCTTCCACCCCGAGGGTGAGCGCGGTGCGGCCCGTAGTGCCCGCGAGACCTCCGCCAAGGAGGTCTGCATGCGCTGCCCTGTACGTGCCGAGTGCGCGGCCCACGCCCTGGCCGTGCGAGAGCCCTACGGAGTGTGGGGCGGCCTGACGGAGGACGAGCGCGAAGAGCTGATGGGCCGGGCCAGAACCCGGCTGATCACCGCGGCGCCCGCTGCCGGACCGGGCCCCGGCACCCCCTGACACCCGTACGCGGCAACCGAACGCAGAAACGTTTCTTCGGCACCTTCAGCCATCCGGCGCGCGACCAGCCGCAGCGGGGCCGGATCCCTCACCGTCCGTGGGCCGCGGGCCCGGCGGGCGCCGCGGCTCCGTGCGGTCTCAGCGGGCGCGGCCCCGTGCGGTCTCAGCGGGCGGCCGTGCGCGCCAGCTGGTCCAGGGTGGCCGCCACCGCCGGGACCCGGGCCAGGTCCGGCAGGGTCAGCGCCACGATCTCCCGCTCGATCGCGGGCTCGACCGGCACGGCCCTGGCCCCCTTGGGGCGTACCGACTCGACGGCCAGCTCCGGCAGCACCGCCACCCCGAGCCCGGCCCCGACGAGCCCCATCACCGCCGGGTAGTCGTCCGTGGCGAAGTCGATGCGCGGGGTGAAGCCGGATTCCTCGCAGACCTCGACCAGCTGCCGGCGGCAGCGCGGACAGCCCGCGATCCACGACTCGTCTGCCAGCTCGCCGATGGACACGCTCGACGCCTCCGCCAGCCGGTGCCCCTCCGGGACGAGGCCGATCAGCCGGTCGGTGAGCAGCGGCCGGACCACCAGGTCGTCCCATTCGCCGCCGGTGCTTCCGTAACGGAACGCCAGGGCGATGTCGCAGTCGCCCTCGCGCAGCAGGTCCACCGAGCGCGGCGGCTCGGCCTCGACGAGCGACACCCGGGTGCCGGGGTGTTCGGCGCGCAGGGCGGCCAGCGCCCCCGGGACCAGGGTGGAGCTGCCGCTGGGAAAGGAGACCAGCCGGACCCGGCCGGCCCGCAGTCCGGCGATGGCGGCGACCTCCTCCTCGGCGGCGGTCAGACCCGCGAGGATGCCGGAGGCGTGCCGTACCAGCGCCTCGCCGGCCTGGGTGAGGCGCATCTCGCGTCCGGTACGGATCAGCAGCGTGGTGCCCGCGGAGGACTCCAGGGCCTTCATCTGCTGGCTGACGGCCGGCTGGGTGCAGCCGAGTTCGCGGGCTGCGGCGGAGAACGAGCCGGTGGTGGACACGGCACGCAGGACACGGAGGTGGCGAGCTTCGATCACCCAGTCAGCATAAGAAATTCTTGGAGGCTGGGCGAATTCACGAGAGGACGCTTTGGGATCAAGACGGTTAGCGTGACCCCATGAAGCTGCTGACCGTGAACATCGGGCAACCTCGCCCCTCCGTGCGGACCGACGGCCCGGGTGGCCTCACCGGGATCGACAAGCGACCGGCGGAGGGCCCGGTCGAGGTCCGCGACCCCGGGCCCAAGGGCCGCGGCGGCAGCGGACTGGCCGGGGACGCGGTGTGCGACCCGCGTCATCACGGCGGCAGCGACCAGGCGGTGTACGCCTTCGCACGGGAGGAACTGGACGCCTGGGAGCGGGAGCTGGGCGGCCGGAAGCTGACCAATGGGGTGTTCGGCGAGAACTTCACGACCCTGGGCCTCGACGTCAGCGGCGCGCGGATCGGCGAGCGCTGGCGGGTGGGCACGGACCTGGTGCTGGAGGTGACCTCCGGCCGCATCCCGTGCCGGACCTTCGCCCACCACCTCGGGGAGCGGGGGTGGGTCCGGCGGTTCACCCAGCAGGGCGCCACCGGCGCGTATCTGCGGGTGATCGAGCCGGGCGCCGTCCGCGCCGGGGACCCTGTCGAGATCGTGCACCGGCCGGACCACGAGGTCACCGCCGCCCTGCAGTTCCGGGCGGTGACGACCGAACGCACCCTGCTGCCCGCGCTGCTGGCCGCCGGGGAGGCGCTGCATCCCGAGGCGCTGCGCAAGGCTCGGGAGTACGCAGCGCGGCAGGGCTGAGGGCCGGGCGGACGGTCCCGTACGGAGGGAGGCGGCCGTCCGGTGCGGGGGAAGCGGCCGTCCGGTGCGGGGGAAGCGGCCGTCCGGTGCGGGGGAAGCGGCGGTCCGGTGACGTGGCGTCATCCGCCGCGTGGTCCGAGGACGTTGCGGCGGGAACTGGATCGGTGTGCGGCGCGTCCACCATCAGTGACCTGTGCCCGAGGAGAAGTCTTCGAGCCGAGTGGCGTCTCAGGGGGAAGACCATGCCCGACCCGCAGCAGCCCTGGTACTCCCCGGGCCCGCCGCAGCAGCCCGTTCCCGGCAACCCGTACGCCTCGGAGGGCGGCGCGCCCCAGGGGTTCGGGCCGCCGACCGTGCCGGCACCGCCGCCGCGTCGCCGGTCCGGCCGGGGGCCGGTCGTCGCCGCGGTCGTCGCACTGGTGCTGGTGGTCGTGGCGGGAGGGGCGTACGCGCTCTCCGACCAGTGGCGGGAGGAGCCCGCGAAGCCTGTGGCGAAGGAGTCGCCCGGGCCCTCCGGGCCGGCGTCCCCATCCGGTACCCCTGCGGCGGGCGGCCCGGAGCTGAGCCGCATTCCGACGACGAAGGAGGTCGCCGCCGCCCGGAAGCCGGACGAGTCGGCGGCGTGGATCGTGGACGACAGGACCGACCTGCCGAAGCAGATCAACAAGGTCCACGATCTGTGGATCGTCGGCGACACCGCGGTCCAGGCCCTGCACCGGAAGGTCACGGCCTACCGGCTCTCGGACGGCGCCGAGGTCTGGAACGTCGACCTGCCCTCCTCCGTCTGCGAGACACCGGCCAACCCGACACCCGACGGCAAGGTCGTGGTCTTCCATCACGAGAGGCCGGACAACGAGCGGGGCAACCAGTGCAACCAGATGAGGATGATCGATCTGAAGACCGGGAAGCAGGGCTGGCACAAGGAGCTCGACGAGCCCGGTGACCGGGACAACACGTTCATCGTCTACAGCGCCATCAGCGGCGACGTCCTGTCCGTCGCCCGGAACATGCAGGCCATCACCTACCGGATGGACGACGGGAGCAAGCTCTACGAGATCCCCCGGGAGCACAAGAACAAGTGCGTCCCCGACGACGTGGCGGGCGGCGTCGCCCGGCTGCTGGTCAGCTCCAACTGCATGATCGCCATCGACCGGAGCAAGAACTACGGCCAGCTCCGCGAGCTCGACCCGCGTACCGGCAAGGTCCTGTGGCGCTACCGGATGAAGACCGGCTGGAGCTTCGGAAGCCTGATCTCCATGGACCCGGTCGTCTTCACCACCTACAACAACGAGGACACCGCGAGGGACTGGCGGATCACGGTCCTGGACCCCAAGGGCAAGCACCGCACCACCTTCGACGCCCGTGCCAAGGGCTTCGAGCACTGCGGCGGGGACGGGGCCGGCGGAAACATCCAGCCCTGCCGGGGCGCCGGGGTCGGCAAGGGCCTCATCATGCTGGGCGGCACCGAACAGGTCGGCGCGTACGACCTGAAGACCGGGAAGTTCCTGTGGGGCATCAAGTCCGATGAGCTGCGCAGGCTGTACCCGCTGCGCGCGGAGGACGGCAAGTCGATGCTGATCTACGAGGCGGCCACGTCGAGCCGGCCCGGCCGGACCTTCCTCATGGGCCCGCGCGGCGCCGGCACGGAGACGAACGTCGTGAAGCACCCGGTGGCGACCGCGCCGTGGGAGTACGAGATGTCCATGGGGCACACGGCCCTCGTCGGCGGACGGCTCGTCCTGACGTCGACGCACGTGAGCGGCGACGAGGACCGGAAGCCCGTGCGCGAGGCCCGCATGCTGTCCTTCGCCCCTGCCGCGCCTTAGACGCAGCGGGCGGGTACGCCGCCCGGTCGTGAGGGGCACTAACGTGCCGCGTATGACGACTGCACTGATCACGGGCGCGACGGCGGGCATCGGGGCCGCGTTCGCGCGGCGGCTCGCGGCCCAGGGGCACAACCTGGTGCTGGTGGCACGGGACATCGCGCGGCTGCGCGAGCAGGCCACCGAACTGCACGACCGGCACGGCATCGAGGCCGAGGTGCTGAGCGCCGACCTGTCCACGGAGGGCGGGATCGAAGCGGTGGAGAAGCGTCTCGCGGACCGCACGCACCCGGTCGACCTGCTGGTCAACAACGCGGGGTTCGGCAACAAGGGGCGCTTCCTGGAGGTGTCCATGGCCGACGAGCTGACGATGCTGAAGGTGCACTGCGAGGCGGTGCTGCGGCTGACCTCGGCGGCTGTCACCGGGATGAGGGAGCGGGGCCGGGGCGGGGTCGTCAACGTGGCGTCGGTCGCGGCGTTCGTGCCGCGCGGTACGTACGGGGCGTCCAAGGCGTGGGTCGTGCAGTTCACCCAGGGCGCGGCGCGGGATCTGGCCGGGTCGGGGGTGCGGCTGATGGTGCTGTGCCCCGGGTTCGTGCGGACGGAGTTCCACGAGCGGGCCGGGATGGGCACGGACAACATCCCGAACTGGATGTGGCTCGACGCGGACAAGCTGGTGGCGTCCGCGCTGACGGATCTGGCCCGGGGGAAGACGGTGTCGATCCCGGACCCGCGCTACAAGGCGCTGATGGGGCTGGTGAAGGTCGCCCCGCGGGGCCTGCTCGGCGGGGTCACGTCGCGGACGGGGCGCAAGTACGGTCCGCAGTAGCACGTACGGTCCGCCGTTGCGCAGCACCCCGCTGCTGTGCGGCGTACGGATGCGGTACGGGTGTGCCGTACGGGAGCGGTTCCGCCCCTCCCGCGTCCGGCGCACGGCTCGCCGCGAGGAACGCACCGAGGCCCGGCGCCCCCGCGACGGGGGTGCCGGGCCTCGGGCTTACCGAACGGCTTACCGGACGGCCTACCGAACGGTACGGGCCGTACTAGTGGGAGTGGCCGTGGCCGCCGTGACCGGCGTCGCCCTCGTCCTCGGCCGGCTTCTCGACGACCAGGGTCTCGGTCGTGAGCAGCAGCGACGCGATGGACGCGGCGTTCTCCAGGGCGGAGCGGGTGACCTTGACCGGGTCGATGACGCCGGCCTTGACCAGGTCGCCGTACTCGCCGGTGGCGGCGTTGAAGCCCTGGCCCTTGTCGAGCTCGGAGACCTTGGAGGTGATGACGTAACCCTCCAGGCCGGCGTTCTCGGCGATCCAGCGCAGCGGCTCGACGGCGGCGCGGCGGACGACCGCGACACCGGTGGCCTCGTCGCCGGTCTTGCCGAGGTTGCCCTCCAGGACCTTCACCGCGTGGACGAGGGCGGAGCCACCGCCGGAGACGATGCCCTCCTCGACGGCGGCGCGGGTCGCCGAGATGGCGTCCTCGAGGCGGTGCTTCTTCTCCTTGAGCTCCACCTCGGTGGCGGCGCCGACACGGATGACGCACACGCCGCCGGCCAGCTTCGCGAGGCGCTCCTGGAGCTTCTCGCGGTCCCAGTCGGAGTCCGTGGACTCGATCTCGGCCTTGATCTGGTTGACGCGGCCCTTGACGTCGTCGGAGTTGCCCCCGCCGTCGACGATGGTCGTGTCGTCCTTGGAGACGGTGACGCGGCGGGCGGTGCCCAGCACGTCGAGACCGGCGCCGTCGAGCTTGAGGCCGACCTCCTCGGCGATGACGGTCGCACCGGTGAGGGTGGCGATGTCACCGAGCATGGCCTTGCGGCGGTCGCCGAAGCCCGGGGCCTTCACCGCGACGGCGTTGAAGGTGCCACGGATCTTGTTGACGACGAGGGTGGAGAGCGCCTCGCCCTCGACGTCCTCGGCGATGATCAGGAGCGGCTTGGAGGCGCCGGCCTGGATGACCTTCTCCAGGAGCGGGAGCAGCTCCTGGATGGAGCCGATCTTGCCCTGGTGGATCAGGATGTACGGGTCGTCGAGGACGGCCTCCATACGCTCCTGGTCGGAGACCATGTACGGGGACAGGTAGCCCTTGTCGAAGGCCATGCCCTCGGTGAACTCCAGGTCCAGACCGAAGGTGTTGGACTCCTCGACGGTGATGACACCGTCCTTGCCGACCTTGTCCATCGCGTCCGCGATGAGCTCGCCGACCTGGGTGTCCTGCGCGGAGAGCGCGGCCACGGCGGCGATGTCGGACTTGTCGTCGATCGGGCGGGCGGTCGCGAGGAGCTCCTCGGACACGGCCTTGACCGCGGCGTCGATGCCCTTCTTCAGGGCGGCCGGGGAGGCGCCGGCGGCGACGTTGCGCAGGCCCTCGCGGACGAGCGCCTGGGCCAGCACGGTCGCGGTGGTGGTGCCGTCACCCGCTACGTCGTTGGTCTTGGTCGCCACCTCCTTGACGAGCTGGGCGCCCAGGTTCTCGTACGGGTCGTCGAGCTCGACCTCGCGCGCGATGGTGACACCGTCGTTGGTGATGGTGGGAGCGCCGAACTTCTTGTCGATGACGACGTTGCGGCCCTTGGGGCCGATCGTCACCTTGACCGTGTCGGCAAGCTTGTTGACGCCGCGCTCAAGGGCGCGACGGGCGTCCTCGTCGAACTTCAGAATCTTCGCCATGGGCTGTGTTCCCTCTCAAAATGAACTGCGCCCCTCGCCGCCCGGCTAGTTATTTCGCAGGGGGCCAGGGGCGCAGAACACAAGCAAACGTGGGTGAATTACTTCTCGACGATCGCGAGAACGTCGCGGGCCGAGAGGACGAGGTACTCCTCGCCGTTGTACTTCACCTCGGTGCCGCCGTACTTGCTGTACAGGACGACGTCGCCGGTCTTGACGTCGAGCGGAAGTCGCTCGCCGTTCTCGAAGCGGCCCGGGCCCACCGCGAGGACGACGCCCTCCTGGGGCTTCTCCTTCGCGGTGTCCGGAATGACCAGGCCGGAAGCCGTGGTCTGCTCGGCGTCGAGCGGCTGGACCACAATGCGGTCCTCGAGCGGCTTGATCGCAACCTTGGAGCTGGTGGTCGACACGATCCGGTCTCCCCCTTCGGAGATCTCACGGGGTTTAACAGTCTGTGGGCGGCGACCTGACCGGCCCGTCGTCGCGGGTGCCGGACCTGCCCTGTCGCGCAAGGTGGTGCTGGCACTCTCCAGGGGGGAGTGCCAGCACCGAGACTATGACCGCGATTAGCACTCGGTCAAGCGGAGTGCCAATTCACCACCCTCGCGCCGTCCCGATCGGGGCCCTGTCGGGTCACCGTCCGGACAACGTCGGGGTGGTGCGTGACGTTCCGGCAACGGCGAACGCGCGCACAGCGGGGGCTGAGCGCGCGTTCACGGCCGGGTGCGGGGAAGGACGCGGGTCAGACGTAGTCCTCCAGCTTCGCCACCGCGTATCCCTTGTCGGTGATGGTCTTCATGACCTGGCGGATCATGTCGGGCATCGACCCCTTCCAGTCCTCCTTGCCCCGGAAGTGGGTGAGGACGATGTCGCCGGGGTGCAGGTCCCGGTCCCACTCGCGCCATTCCATGTGGTCGGGGAAGGCCTCGGAGGACCACAGGGGCACGGCGGTGATCCCGCAGGACTTGGCGACGACGAGGGTGTCGCGGTTGTAGTTGCCGTAGGGCGGGCGGAAGAGGGTGGGCCGCTTCCCGTAGTGCTTGAGGATCTTCTCCTGCTGGCCGCAGATCTCCCGCTTCTGCTCGTCGGCGGAGAGACCGGGCAGATAGCGGTGGTTGAGCGTGTGGTTGCTGATCGTCACCCCGCGCTTCTGCATCTTCTTGAAGTAGCCGTAGTCGTCGTTGATGACGTAGTCGCTGACGAACGCGCTGTACGGGATATCCAGTTCGGTCATCATCCGCAGCAGCTCGGGGTCCTTCTCCGCCCCGTCGTCCATCGTCAGGAAGACGATCTTCTCCTTGGTCGGGACGGTGGTGAAGACGGGCGGCAGCCCGGCGTCGTCCCGGACCTCGAAGCCCTCGCGGGTGGTGATGCGCGGCTTCACCTTCGGCGGCTCGGGGGGCGCGAGCGGGGTCCTGGCCAGTCCCCACTTCTTCGCGGCGACGGCCCGCGCCGCCTGCTTCTTCCTGAGCGCCTCGGCGTAGGTGTCCAGGGCACGGGCGGGCCCGGCCTCCGGAGCGGCCTCGCCCGGCTGGCCGGCGGCGGGCTTCGCGGGGCCGCCGGGAGTTCCCGGGCCACCGCCGCCCGTCTCCGCCGCGCACCCGGAGGCGACGGCGGCGGCCAGCAGGGCCGCCAGCACGACGGCACCCGACCTGTGCCACTTCATGGCTGTTTTTTCGTTTTGTCGTACTAGCTGCATGGCGCCGCATCCTGCCAGCCGTCAGCCCGCCCCCCGCCCCGACACCGCGAGCGGGTCGGCGCCGTCCCCCGGCCGGCCCACAGCGACCTCCGGCGGCGCGGGCAGCGGCACCCGGCGCAGCGGCCACAATGGACCGGGTGAACGCGACGACCCCCTCCGCCCCGGACGACGACCCCGCCCGCGCCGCCTTCGCGGCGCTGCGCACCCCCGAGGGCGAGCAGCTGCTGGCCGAGCTGCGCGACCACGACCCCGCCGACGAGCTGGCCGCCGCGACCCGGCTGCGCCGCACGCACCCGGCGGAGCTGGTCTCGGCGGCCCTGGGCCAGGCCCGGCTGCGGCAGCGGGCGGTGGCCAAGTTCGGGGCCGAGGACGCCTACCGGATGTACTTCACGCCCAACGGGGTCGAACAGGCCACCCGCACCTCGGTCGCCGCCCACCGCGCCGCCCGGTTCGCCGGGCTCGGCGTGCGGAGCGTGGCCGACCTGTGCTGCGGCATCGGCGGCGACGCCCTCGCCCTGGCCCGCGCCGGGATCTCCGTCCTGGCCGTGGACCGCGACCCGTTGACCGCCGAGGTGGCCCGCGCCAACGCGGAGGCGCTCGGCCTGGAGGGGCTGATCGAGGTGCGGTGCGCCGATGTCACGGAGATCGACACCGCCCCGTACGACGCGGTATTCGTGGACCCGGCCAGGCGCGGCGGACGCGGCCGCATCTTCGATCCGGAGGCGTACTCACCGCCGCTGTCCTGGGCGGCGGCCGCCGCGCTGAAGGCCCCGAGGGCGGCCTTGAAGATCGCCCCGGGCGTTCCGCACGAGGCGATCGGCCCGGAGGCGGAGGCCGAGTGGATCTCGGACGGCGGCGACGTGAAGGAGGCGGTGCTCTGGTACGGGGAAGGCTTCGCGCCCGGCGCGTTCCGGGCCACGCTGCTGCCCTCCGGGGCGACCCTGACCGCCCCGGCCCCCCTGCCCGCCCCGCCCGTGGGCCCGGTCGGGCGCTATCTGTACGAGCCGGACGGCGCGGTGATCCGGGCGCATCTGGTCGCCGACATCGTCGAGCGGTGCGGCGGGCGGCTGGTGGACGAGACGATCGCGTACGTCACGAGCGACACGCGCTACTCCTCCCCGTACGTCTCCGGGTACGAGATCACCGACCGGCTGCCGTTCAACATGAAGAAGCTGAAGGCGCTGCTGCGGGAGCGGGAGGTCGGCGTACTGACCGTCAAGAAGCGCGGCTCGGCGGTCGAGCCGGAGGAGCTGCGTCGCCGGATGAAGCTGAGCGGTCCGCACGCGGCGACGGTGTTCCTGACCCGGGTGGCGGGGGCTCCGACGATGCTGATCGGCCATCCGCTGGGCTGACCCGCCCGGCGGGTCCCATCAGGACGCCCACCACCCAGCGGCGGTGCGCCAGGGCCGTGACCGCGCCGGTCAGCGCGGTCAGCCAGGCGACCATGCCGACGCCCATCACGAGGGCGACCAGCCCGTACGTCTCCCGGCCGGGCCGCGCGTTCGCGGGTCCGAGCACACAGAGGGCGAGCCCCACCGCGCCCAGGACGAAGGACAGGAGCAGCCAGGCGAGGCTCGTCCCGGGCATCCGCAGCCGCCGGTCGCGCTCCGGGTCCCGGTCCAGCGCGCCCCAGGCGGCGAGCAGCGAACGGACCTTCCGGTCCCGCGCGACGCCGAGGCAGAAGAAGATGACGGCCGGGATCAGCACCGTCGCGCCGCTGAGCAGGCTGACGATTCCGCCGACGACGCTGGTGAAGTCGACCAGGTCGGCCGCCCGCTCGAACAGGACGATCCCGGAGCCCACCAGGGCCCAGCCGATCGCGACGAGCCCCGCCCACATCCACAGCAGCCCGAGCCGCCCGGGACCCACGTGCATCCTCACCAGCTCACCCAGGACCACCGCCCGGTCGGCGAGCAGCGCCTCACGGTCGGGCCAGGAGCGGATCTCGGCAGGCGGCGGAGGCGGCGGAAGAGGGGCACGGCGTGGCATGCGCAGAACACTACCGACCGGGCCACGGGGGTCCGTGCACGCGTTCGTCCGGGCCCTCACGGCCGCGCGCCGGCTCCAGCTCCCGCGACCCCCTACCGGCCCGAGCTCCTTCGGCCGCACGCCCGTTCAGGCGTCGCGCAGCGCCTGGATGTCCAGCTTGCCCATGCCGAGCATCGCCTTCATGGTCCGGTCCGCCTTCGCCGGGTCCGGGTCGGCCAGCAGGCGCGGCAGCTCGTTCGGCACGATCTGCCAGGAGACCCCGTACTTGTCCTTGAGCCAGCCGCACTGGCCTTCTTCGCCGCCTTCGGAGAGCGCGTCCCAGAACCGGTCCACCTCGGCCTGGTCGGCGCAGTCCACGGAGAGCGAGATCGCCTCGGTGAAGGGGAACTGAGGCCCTCCGTTGAGCCCCATGTAGTCCTGGCCCGCGAGCCGGAACTCGACGGTGAGCACGGAACCCGTCTCGCCCGGGGCGGACTCGCCGTAGTGGGTGACGTCCAGGACGCGGGAGTCCCCGCCGAAGATCGCGACGTAGTGCTCGGCCGCCTCCTCGGCCTTGCCGTCGTACCAGAGACAGGGCGTGATCTTCTGCATGATCTTCTCCTCGTCGGGCCGTCCACACGTCCGGACCGGAAGGTCCGGACGTCGTGGAAGGTAGACCTGGTCCGCCGCCCGAACTCATCGGACACGCCCCGCCCCGGCCGCCCCCACCCGCGCGGGCTCAGCGGGAAGCGGGGGCGGTACATGCTCAGCGGAAAGCGGGGGCGGTACGGGCTCAGCGGGAAGCGGCGTCGCCCTCCCGCTCGGCGCCCCGGTCCCGCTCGGCGCCCCGGTCCCGCTCGGCCCCCCGGCCCCGCTCGGCGTCCGTCGGCCCGCCGAGGGCCTTCCGCTCCGCCGGCAGCAGGACGTACGCCGCCAGCGCGGCCGCCGTCAGGAGCCCGGCGGCGGCCCAGAACGCGGCCGCGTACCCCGAGGACAGCTCGGTGCGCCCGGTGGAGCCTCCGGTGACCCGGGCGGCGACGGTGACCAGGACCGCGAGGCCGAGCGAGCCGCCGACCTGGCGCGAGCTGTTGAGCAGCCCGGAGGCCATGCCGGTCTCGCCGGTGGCCACGTCGGTCGTCGCGGCCGTGCCTAGCGGGACGAAACAGAGCCCGATGCCGAAGGAGCAGAGCAGCGACGGGCCGAGGATGGAGACGAGGAAGCCGCCGTCGACCGTGGCGGTCGCCGCGAACCAGGCCATGCCGAGCGCGGCCAGCGTCGCGCCCGCCGTCATCAGCCGGCGGATGCCGAGCACGGCGACCGCCCGGGTGGCGAGGATCGAGCCGGCGACGACGCCCACGCAGAACGGCAGGAACGCGAACCCGGCGGCGGTCGGCCCGAACCCGAGGACCAGCTGCATGTAGAGCGAGACGAAGTAGAACGCGCCGAACTGGGCCGAGGCCAGCAGCAGACAGAACAGGTTCGCGGTCAGCACCGGCCGCCCCCTCAGCAGGCCGGGCCGGAGCAGCGGGGACGCGGTCCGCAGCTCGACGGCGACGAAGGCGGCCAGCAGGATCACCGCGGCGCCGAGGGAGGCGAGCGTGACCGCCGAGCCCCAGCCATGGTCCGAGGCCCGCACCAGACCGAGGACCAGCAGCGTCGTCCCGGCCGTGACCAGCAGCGCCCCGGCCACGTCCAGCCGCGCCCCGGGCCGCCGCCCCCCGCCGACGGGTCCGGTGCGCGCGGCGGCGGCCAGCGCGAAGGCGACGATCGGCACGTTGACCAGCATCACGGACCGCCAGCCCGTCGCGTCGGTGAGCACCCCGCCCGCCAGCACCCCGACCGCGCCGCCCGCCGCGCCCGCCATGCCCCACAGCCCGAGCGCCCGGGACCGGGCGGGCCCGGCCGGGAAGGCGAGGGTGATCAGGGCGAACGCCACCGGGGAGAGGGCCGCCGCGCCGACGCCCTGGACGGCCCGCGCCGCCACCAGCGACCCGGGCGACCAGGCGAACCCGCCGGCCAGGCTGGCCAGACCGAAGAGCACCAGACCGGCCGTCAGGACACGGCGCGGACCGGCCAGATCGGCGAGCCGGCCGCCGAGCATGAGGAGCCCGCCGAAGGCGAGGGCGTAGGCGTTCACGACCCACAGCAGCCCCTCCCCGCCGAAGCCGAGGTCGCTGCGGATGTCGGGCAGCGCGACGTTCACCACGGACATGTCCAGCGACACCAGGAACTGCACCGTGAGCGCCACCACCAGCAGCCACCGGGCGTGCCGCTCCCCCGCGCCCCCGGCGGCCCCCACGCCCGGCGCGCCCGCCGCCCCGCCCTCGGGACCTCTTCCCGTCCCGCTCTTCCCCGCGCCGTCCATGACGTCCCCTTCGCTTCGCGCTTCCCTCGACCGGGAATTACCATACACGTATAGAAAATAGGCGCCGATGCATCGGGAGGGTCCCGCGGCGGACCGGAGCAGGGCCCCGGAAGGAGAGAATGCCCAGGTGTCAGGCACCGAGAAGACAAAGAAGACAAAGAAGATGAAAAATCCGGTGACGGGCGGCAAACCGGACGCGTCCGAGCAGTCCACGGGCCGGCCGGCGGGACGGCCGGTGGGGCGGCCGGTGGGGCGGCCGGTGGGGCGGCCGCGCCGACTGGACCCGGAGGTGATGGTCGCCACCGCGCGTCGCATCGTCGAGGAGGAGGGCGTGGCCGCCCTGTCCATGCGGCGGGTGGCGAAGGAGCTGGGCAGCACACCCATGGCGCTCTACCACTACGTGCAGGACAAGGACGAGCTGCTGATGCTCACCCTGTCCGGAACGGCGGCGGCGTTCCCGCGCCCGGAGCTGCCCGAGGACCCGCGCGAGCGGCTGGTGGCGGTGGCCGCGCACATGCACGACATCATCGGCCGGATCCCCTGGGTGCTGGACATCCTGGCGCTGGGCGAGCTGACCGACCGCAACGCGCTGTGGATGGTGGAGGAGATCATCGACTGCGCGCTCGCCTGCGGCCTCTCCCCGGCCCGCTCGGTGCGGGCGTACCGGACGATCTGGAGTTACGTCTACGGGGACCTGGTCTTCCGCAGGGCGGCGGCCCGTCGGGCGGAGAACCCGTCGCGGCGGGAGTTCTTCCCGGAGATGGTCACCGAGCAGGACGCGGCGGAGCTGCCCCGGCTCACCGAGGTCAAGGACCGCTGGCGGGAGTACGCCGCCGACTACGAGACCGTCGAGGAGCTCGAAGCGATCGTGGACGGCCTGCTCAGGCGCGGGACGCGGAACGCGAAGGCCTGACCGGGCCGCCGGGGCACGGAAGCCTCACGGACCGGGCCGCCGGAACGCAGGGCCGCGGACCGGGCCGCAGGGTCGCGGTGCCCCCGCCCGGTTCTCGCGCGTTCAGCCCACCGCCTCGAAGCGCCAGCGGTGCACCGGGCGGGTGATCAGGGCGGCGTCGGGCTCGGGGAGTTCGGGGAGGTCGTCGCCGTACGAGGCGCCCTGCCACCACGTCATCACCAGCACCCGGTCCTGCGGGGCGCGCAGCAGTTCGCTGCGGTGGGGTTCGCGGGCCAGCTCGGCGGCCCGTGCCCGCGCCCACTCCAGGAGTTCGCCGCCGCGTCCCTCGGCGGCGCGGGCCTCCCACATCAGGACGATGGTCGCGGCGCTCATGAGTACAGGTTGTCCTTGCTGATCTCGTGCACGTGGTCATGCGTGTGCTCATGCGTGTGCTCGTGGTGGGCCCCCGGCACATGCGGCTCCGTGACCGGCAGCGAGGAGTCGGCCGACAGCTCCAGGTCGGAGGGGCGGCGGTTGCGGGCGACCATCTCCGCGCCGAGCGCCGCGACCATCGCCCCGTTGTCGGTGCAGAGCCCGGGGCGGGGCACCCGCAGCCGGATGCCGGCCCGCTCGCAGCGTTCCTGGGCCAGGGCGCGCAGCCGGGAGTTGGCCGCGACGCCGCCGCCGATCATCAGGTGGTCGACGCCCTCGTCCTTGCAGGCCCGGACCGCCTTGCGGGTGAGCACGTCCACCACGGCCTCCTGGAAGGACGCCGCCACGTCCCGGACCGGCACCTCCTCGCCCGCCGCGCGCTTCGCCTCGATCCAGCGGGCGACGGAGGTCTTGAGCCCGGAGAAGGAGAAGTCGTACGGGGCGTCGCGCGGGCCGGTCAGGCCGCGCGGGAACGCGATCGAGGCCGGGTCGCCCTCCTTCGCGAGCCGGTCGATGACCGGGCCGCCGGGGAAGCCGAGGTTCAGCACGCGGGCGATCTTGTCGAACGCCTCGCCCGCCGCGTCGTCGATCGTCGCGCCGAGCGGCCGGACGTCACTGGTGATGTCGGGGGCCAGCAGGAGCGAGGAGTGGCCGCCGCTGACCAGCAGGGCCATCGTCGGTTCGGGCAGCGGGCCGTGCTCCAGCTGGTCGACGCAGATGTGCGAGGCGAGGTGGTTGACCCCGTAGAGCGGCTTGCCGAGTGCGTACGCGTACGCCTTCGCGGCCGAGACGCCGACGAGCAGCGCTCCGGCGAGGCCGGGGCCCGAGGTGACGGCGATCCCGTCGAGGTCGCGGGCGCTGATCCCGGCCTCCTTCAGGGCCCGTTCGATGGTGGGGACCATCGCCTCCAGGTGGGCGCGGGAGGCGATCTCCGGGACGACGCCGCCGAAGCGGGCGTGGGTGTCGACGCTGGAGGCGACGGCGTCCGCGAGCAGGGTCGTACCGCGCACGATGCCCACGCCGGTCTCGTCGCAGGAGGTCTCGATGCCGAGTACGAGGGGTTCGTCGACAGCCATCATTCAGTCCCGGTCTCTGGTGCGTGCTCGTGCTCGTGCACTGCTTGCTCTTGCATGGTCAGGCGCATGACCAGGGCGTCGATGTTCCCCGGCTGGTAGTAGCCGCGCCGGAAGCCGATCGGTTCGAAGCCGAAGCGCTCGTACAGCTTCTGCGCCCGGGCGTTGTCGACCCGGACCTCCAGGAGGACCGTGGCGCACTCGAAGTCGGTGGCGGCCTTCAGCAGGTCGGCGAGGAGTTCGGAGCCGAGGCCGGTGCCCCACGCCTCGCGGCTGACCGCGATCGTCTGGACGTCGGCCAGGTCGCCGAGGGCGGCGAGCCCGGCGTAGCCGGTGATCCGCCCGGTGGCGGGGTCCTCGGCGACGACGTAGTGGCGGGTGGCGCCGGGGCCGCGGGCGTGGGCCAGTTCGGACCAGAACATGCCGGGCGACCAGGCGTCGTCCGGGAACAGCGCGTGTTCGAGGTCGAGCACCGGCGCGATGTCCCACCAGCGCATCTCGCGAAGTACGGCGGCGGTGGCGGTGCTCACGTGGGGGTGACCACCTTGTAGTTCTTCGGGACCTGCGCGTCGGGCCTGCGCAGATACAGCGGCCGGGGCTCCAGGAGCTCCTGTCCGGCGGCGAGGCGTTCGGCGGCGAGCCCGGCGAGCGCCCCGGCGGCGACGTGCTCGGGGCCGCGCGCGTCCGGGAAGGCGTCCGGGTAGAGCACCGCGCCCGCGCCGACCACGGGGAGCCCGGCCAGCGCTCCGGCAATGTCGGCGGGCCGGTCGACGGCGGGTTCGCCCGAACGGGTGCGGGCGTCCTCGTACCGCGCCCAGTAGACCTCCTTGCGGCGCGCGTCGGTCGCCACGGCGAACGGCCCTTCCAGGCCCTCCAGGCCGGCGGCGTAGGCGAGGCCGTCCAGGGTGCACAGGCCGTGGACCGGCACGGAGAGGACGGAGCCGAAGGTGGCGGCGGTGACCAGGCCGACCCGCAGACCGGTGTACGGGCCGGGGCCGACGCCCACGACCACATCCGTCACGGCGTCGAGTTTCGTCCCTGCCTCGGCGAGGACCCGGTCGACGGCGGGGAGCAGCAGCTCCCCGTGCCTGCGGGCGTCGACCTGTCCCGATGAGGCGATGACGGACGTGCCGTCGTGCAGGGCGACGGTGACGGCGGGCGTGGCGGTATCCATGGCGAGCAAGAGCACGCAAACAGCCTACGGCTCCGCCGACGGCGTTACGGCGTCCGTACGGCGTCCCGGCCCGCCCCGTCCCTGCTGCTACCGTCACCGGGTATCCGCGGGTACGACGTAAACGCTTGTACGACATGCGGCAACGGCAGTCGAAAGGGGATTTCACGGTGGCTAGGGGAAGCTCGGGAATCGTGGCCGGGCTCACTGCGGCGGCGGTCGCCGCGGTCGCCTTCCTCGCCTACCAGGCCTCGGCGAACGCCCCTGCCTCGGTGGCGTCCACGCCCGGCAAGAAGCCCACCGCCTCGGCCTCGGCCCAGCCCTCCGCCAAGCCGAAGCCCACGGCCGACCCGCTGGCGGTCCCGGCGGCGTCCGGCGAGGGCGAGCGCGTCGTGTACGCGCTGAAGGACCGCCGGGTGTGGCTGGTCGACGAGTCCGACGAGGCGATCCGCACCTTCACCGTGATGCCGAGCCCCGTCAGCCCGCCTCCCGGGGTCCACAAGGTGACCTCGCGGTCGGGCACGGTCCGGGGTTCGGACGGCGTCCCGATCGAGCACGTGGTCCGCTTCGCGAACGTGGACGAGGTGGCGATCGGCTTCAGCGCGGCGCAGGACGGCTCGATGGCCAGCCCGGACCCGACGTCGAAGACCGGCGGTGTCCGGATGAAGCGCGCGGACGGCAACGCGATGTGGACCTTCGCGACGGTCGGCGCGAAGGTCGTCGTCGTCCCGTAGCGGAGGTAACCCCCGCACGTCCCGTAGCGGAGGTACCCCCGCTACGCGGCGTCGCGCCTGGCCGGCGGGGGAATCACACCCCGGTCCGCCGCCTCCGGCTCACCGGCCTCGTCGCTCGGCGGGGTGGAGACCGCGGTGGCCGCGGCGCACGAGGCCAGCAGGTCCTTCATCGACAGGGCGGACGGAGTCGGTCGCGGCTGCGCTGCGCGCTCGGGCGTCGGCATGGATGCCTCCTTGATGCTCCGATGGAGGGCGAAGTTAGGTAAACCTAACCACGCCTCGTACCCATGTGACCACGACCATGGGTCCGGACGCAACAATTTACCGACGCCTTGTCGGGAAGGCTACTCCCGGAGCTTTACTCCAGGTCCGCCCGCAGCCCCGCCCAGCGCTTCCCGATACCGACCAGGGTCACCTCGCGCCGCTCGTCGCCGGTGTCGCCCGTCGCGCGGTCGATGAGGACCCGCAACCGGTCGTCGGCCAGCTCCTCCACCTTGCCGTCGCCCCACTCCACGACCACCACGGACTCCGGCAGCGACACATCCAGGTCCAGGTCCTCCATCTCGTCGAGCCCGCCGCCCAGGCGGTACGCGTCCACGTGGACCAGGGCGGGCCCCCCGGTCAGCGAGGGGTGGACGCGGGCGATGACGAACGTGGGCGAGGTGACCGCGCCGCGCACGCCGAGGCCCTCTCCGAGGCCCCGGGTCAGCGTCGTCTTCCCGGCGCCCAGCTCCCCGGTGAGCATGACCAGGTCGCCGGGGGCCAGCACCCGGGCGAGCCGGCGGCCCAGGTCCTGCATCTGCTCGGGCGAGGTGACGGTGAGCGTCACCGTCACGGCCTCGGGTACGGCCCCGGCGGGCTCAGGTACGGCCCCGGCGGGCTCGGGAGCGGTCGCCCCCGCTGTCTCCGGAACGGTCTCAGCGGCCGGGCCGCTGTGCGGTGCTTCCATGTCCGCCAACGTTAGCGCCCGGCACGGTGCCGCTGCGTACGAGCAGGTCGGCCAGCCGGTCGGTGACCGTCTCCGGGTGCTCCAGCATCACCAGGTGCCCGGCGTCCGGCACGATCACCAGCTCGGCGTCGGGCAGGACGTCGGCGATGGCCTCGCTGTGGGAGCTGGGGGTGACCAGGTCCTTCTCCCCGGCCAGGATCAGCACGGGCACGTCCCGGAACGCGGGCAGCGCACCGCTCTTGTCGTGCTCGGTGAAGGCCGGGTAGAACTCGGCGACCACATCGATCGGGGTGGACTCGATCAGCCGTTCCGCGAACCGGGCGACCGCCGGGTCCACGTCCCGCGAGCCGAACGAATACCGCTTGATCAGTCCGGCGAAGAGGTCGGCCGTGGCCCGCCGCCCCTTCTCCACCAGCTCCGTCTGCGAGCCGAGCGCCTTCAGCACCCCGGGCAACACCCGGCGCACCGCGTTCACGCCCGCCACCGGCAGCCCGAAGTTGACCTCGCCGAGTTTGCCGCTGGAGGTGCCGACCAGGGCCACGGCGGCGACCCGGTCGCGGATCAGGGCCGGGTACCGGTCGGCCAGCGCCATCATCGTCATGCCGCCCATGGAGTGCCCGGCCAGCACCAGCGGGCCCTCGGGGGCCGCCGCGTCGATGACCGCCTTCAGGTCGCGGCCGAGCTGGTCGATGCCGAGCGGCACCCCGTCCGCCTGGGCCCGGCCGCGCCCGGAGCGGCCGTGGCTGCGCTGGTCCCAGTAGACGGCGCGTACGAGGCCGCGCAGGGCGGCCCGCTGGAAGTGCCAGGAGTCCTGGCCGAGGCAGTAGCCGTGGCTGAAGACGACGGTGACCGGGGCGGGGGCCTTGCGCCCGAAGAGCCTGCGGCGGCGGGCACCGGACGCGCCGGGGCCCTCGTCGGCCGCCGGAGCGTCCTCCACCTCGTCGATCTCGTAGTACAGCTCGGTGCCGTCGTCGGCGACAGCCCGGCCCGGCGTGCCGCGCAGCGAGCCGTAGGGCCCGGTGGCGTCCAGCGCGAGGCGGGCCTTCTTGCGCATGCCGCGCCCGACGGTGAGCCGCTCGACGGCGACCCCGGCGGCCGCGCCGGCGGCGAGCACCCCTATGGCGGCTCCGGCGATCCCGGCCCGGCGCCAGCCTGCCGCGCCGGCGGCGGTCGCGGCCACCACGGCCCCCGCGTCGCTCTCGCTCACCGCGGCACGCTCCCGGTCGGTTCGTCGGCCGTCCCGTTCACGTACACCCGGGGCACCCGGGAGCCGATGCGGGTGACGATCTCGTACGCGATGGTGCCGGCGGCCTCCGCCCAGTCCTGCGCGGTCGGCTCGCCCCGGTCTCCCGGGCCGAACAGCACCGCTTCCGCGCCCGCCTCCGGCCGGTCGCCGTCGAGGTCGACGACGAACTGGTCCATGGCGACCCGGCCCGCGACCGTGCGCACCTTGCCGCCGACCAGGACGGGTCCCGTGCCCGACGCGTGGCGCGGGACGCCGTCCGCGTAGCCGACGGGGATCAGGCCGAGGGTCGTCTCGGCGGTCGTCGTGTAGTGGTGGCCGTAGCTGACGCCGTGTCCGGCCGGGGCGTCCTTGACCAGGGCGACGGAGGCGGCGAGCGTCATCACGGGCCGCAGCCCGAAGTCGGCGGGCGTGCCCAGCTCGGGGGCGGGCGAGATGCCGTACATCGCGATGCCGGTCCGCACGAGGTCGAAGTGCGCCTCGGGGATCGTGAGCGTGGCCGGGGAGTTGGCCAGGTGCCGCACCTCGGGCTCCACGCCCTCCTTCTCGGCGTACGCCACCATGTCGCGGTAGACGCCGAGCTGGGCGGCGATCGAGGGGTGGCCGGGCTCGTCGGCGCAGGCGAAATGGGACCAGAGGCCGGTGATCCTCACCTGTCCGGTCCGCTCGGCGGCCAGCGCTCCGGTGACCAGCTCGGGCCAGTCGGCGGGCTGGCAGCCGCTGCGGCCGAGGCCGGTGTCGGCCTTGAGCTGGATCCTGGCCGGCCGGCCGGCCGCGCCGGCGGCCGCGACGACCTCGCGCAGCGCCCACATGCCGCTGACCGACACGTCGATGCCGGCCTCGATCGCCTCGCGCCAGGGGCCCCCGGGCGTCCACAGCCAGCACATGATCCGGCCGTCGAGTCCGGCCGCGCGCAGGGCGAGGGCCTCCTGCGGGGTCGCGGTTCCCAGCCAGGTCGCCCCGGCCTCGCGGGCGGCCCGCGCGCAGGGCACGGCCCCGTGCCCGTAACCGTCGGACTTCACCACGGCCATGAGCTGCGCCCCGGCCGCCCGCTCGCGCAGGACGCGCACGTTGGCACGCAGCGCGGCGAGGTCGATCTCGGCACGGGCTCTCAGGGACGCTGTCTCGTTCATCGCGCCCAGTCTCTCAGAGGCGTCGGCCGCCTCTCCGACGGCGCACGCCGATATCCAACCTTATGCACGTTACGTACGTTTCCCTTTCATCACATGGGTCAGGTGGTCGACCAGGACCGGGACATGGCTGTCGTCCACGTCCTTCACGGCGGTGATCAGCGTGACGGGACCGCCCTCGCGCACCAGGCCGACGAGCCGCTCGACGGCCTCCGTGTGCGCCGGGTCGTCCAGTTCGGTGCGGTAGCGCTCGACGAAGCCGTCGTGACGCTCGCCGGAGCGGCCGCCCTGGTGGTACCAGGAGCGCAGCTCGTCCGATGGCGTGACGTCCTTCAGCCATACGTCGATCGCGGCCCGCTCCTTGGAGACGCCCCGGGGCCAGAGCCGGTCGACCAGGACCCGGGTGCCGTCGCCGTCCTCCGGCGGGTCGTAGACCCTGCGTACGCGTACGGGTTCGCTCACTGCCAGGACCGCCCTTCTGCCGGGGCTCCCAGCATGGCCCCCTCCTCACCCCGCCCGCACGTCGCGCCAGGCGGCCTGGATGCCGTCCGCGACGTCCTGCGCGGAGACCGGGGCCCCGTCCGAGCCGTGCCGGGCGGCGAGCCCGTGCAGATACGCGCCCACGGACGCGGCGTCGCGCGGGGCGAGTCCGGCCGCGAGCAGGGACCCGGTCAGCCCGGAGAGCACGTCGCCGCTGCCCGCCGTGGCGAGCCAGGAGGTGCCGGTCGGGTTGACCCGTACGGGGGTGTCGCGGGCCTCCGCGATCAGGGTCGTGGAGCCCTTGAGGAGCACGGTGGCGCGGTAGCGGGCGGCCAGTTCGCGCACGGCGGCCAGCCGCCCGGCCTCGACCTCCTCGCGGGCCGTGCCGAGGAGCGCGGCGGCCTCCCCGGCGTGCGGGGTGAGGACGGTCGGCGCGGTCCGGGTCCGTACGGTCTCGGCGTCCAGCAGCCGCAGCCCGTCCGCGTCGACGAGCACGGGGACGTCGGTGGCCAGGACGTCGGCGACGGCCGCCTTGGCGCTCCGCCCGTCGCCGAGCCCGGGCCCGACCACCCAGGCCTGCACGCGTCCGGCCTCCGACGGCGGCCCGGCGTGCACCAGCGCCTCGGGGTAGCGGGCGATCACCGCGTCCGCGCCCGGTCCGACGTACCGCACGGCCCCGGCCCCGCCGCGCAGCGCGCCCGCGACCGCGAGGACCGCGGCGCCCGGGTAGCGCTCGGACCCGGCGACGACGCCGACGACGCCGCGCCGGTACTTGTCGCTCTCCGGGCCCGGCGCCGGGAGCAGCGCGGCGACGTCCGCGTACTGGAGGGCCTCCAGGTCCGGCGGCTCGGGCAGTTCCGGGCCGAGCCCGATGTCCACCAGCCGCAGGGCCCCGGCGTGTTCGGCGGCCGGGTCGATGAGGAGGCCGGGCTTGTAGGTGCCGAAGGTGACCGTCGCGTCCGCCCGGACCGCGTCGCCGTGCACCTCCCCGGTGTCGGCCTCCACCCCGCTCGGCAGGTCGACGGCCAGGACCGGGGTACGGTCCCGGGTCACGGTGTGCAGCAGCCCGGTGGCGTCCTCGCGCAGCCCGCCGCGCCCGCCGATGCCGGTGATGCCGTCCACGACGAGGTCGAGCACGCCGAGCCCGTCCGGCCCGTCGACGACGTGTCCCCCGGCCGCCAGCAGGGCGGCGAGGCCGCCGGGGTGGGCCCGGTCGGGGGCGAGCAGCAGGGCCCGGACGCCCGCGCCCCGGCGGGCCAGGCGGGCGCCCGCGTACAGCGCGTCGCCGCCGTTGTCGCCGCTGCCGACCAGGAGCAGGACCCGGGACCCGTACACCCGGCCGTTGCGCCGCAGCAGGTCGCCGCAGGCCACGGCGAGCCCGGCGGCGGCGCGCCGCATCAGGGCGCCCTCCGGCAGCCGCTGCATGAGGGCGGCCTCGGCGGCCCGTACGGTCTCCACGCTGTAGGCACGTCGCATGGGCCCAACCCTCCGCGATCACGCGGGCCGACGCCACCCCCGTACGCCGTACGCCCGCCTCGCGGGAGCCACTCGCACGCCCGTACGCCCACCGCGCGGGAGCCACGCGCACGCCCGTACACCCACCGCGAGGGACACCCGTACGTGACGGCCACCGTGCGGGAGCCACTCGCACGCGACGGCCGCCCACCGTGCGGGAGCCACCCGCACGAAACGGCCGCCCACCGCACGGGAGCCACCCGCACGCCGTACGCCCACCGCGCCGGAGCCACCCGTATGCGACGGCCGCCGTGGGACCACGAGGCTCACCCCTCGGCGATGACCACCGCCGACGCCACCCCCGCGTCGTGGCTGAGCGAGACGTGCCAGCCCCGTACACCCAGTTCGGCGGCGCGGGCGGCGACCGTGCCGCGTACCCGCAGCCGGGGCTGCCCGCTCTCCTCGACCCAGACCTCCGCGTCGCTCCAGAGCAGCCCGCCGGGTGCGCCGAGCGCCTTGGCCAGGGCCTCCTTCGCGGCGAACCGGGCGGCGAGCGAGGCGATCCCGCGCCGCTCGCCGCTGGGCAGCGTCAGCTCGCTCTCGACGAAGAGCCGGTCGGCCAGCTGCGGCGTACGCTCCAGCGCCGCGCCGAAGCGCTCGATCTCGGCCACGTCGATGCCGACCCCGATGATCACGAACCCACCCCTGTCACCTCGTCGCCCGGGCGCGTCCCGGGTCACTCCACGGTCACGGACTTCGCCAGGTTGCGCGGCTGGTCCACTTCGTTGCCGCGGGCCGTCGCGAGTTCGCAGGCGAAGACCTGGAGCGGCACGGTGGCGACCAGCGGCTGAAGCAGCGTAGGCGTTGCGGGGACCGTGATGAGGTGGTCGGCGTACGGGACGACGGCCTCGTCGCCCTCCTCGGCGACGACGATGGTGCGCGCGCCCCGGGCCCGGATCTCCTGGATGTTGGACACGATCTTGTCGTGGAGGACCGAACGGCCGCGCGGTGACGGCACGATGACGACGACCGGGAGACCCTCCTCGATGAGCGCGATCGGCCCGTGCTTCAGCTCGCCGGCCGCGAAGCCCTCGGCGTGCATGTAGGCGAGTTCCTTGAGCTTGAGCGCCCCTTCGAGGGCGACCGGGTAGCCGACGTGCCGGCCGACGAACAGCACCGTGTCGTGGTGGGCGAGGGACCGGGCCAGCTCGCGCACGGGCTCCATCGTCGTGAGGACGCGGTCGACCTCGCCGGAGATCGCGGAGAGCTGGCGCACCACCGTACGGATCTCGTCGCCCCATTTGGTGCCGCGCACCTGGCCGAGGTAGAGCGCCACGAGGTAGCAGGCGACGAGCTGGGTGAGGAAGGCCTTGGTGGAGGCGACGGCGACCTCGGGCCCTGCGTGCGTGTAGAGGACGGCGTCGGACTCGCGCGGGATCGTCGAGCCGTTGGTGTTGCAGATGGCGAGCACCTTCGCGCCCTGTTCGCGGGCGTGCCGCAGCGCCATCAGGGTGTCCATGGTCTCGCCGGACTGGGAGATGGCGACGACGAGGGTGCGCTGGTCCAGGATCGGGTCCCGGTAGCGGAACTCGCTGGCGAGTTCGGTCTCGCAGGGCAGCCGGGTCCAGTGCTCGATGGCGTACTTGGCGATCATCCCGGCGTGGAAGGCGGTCCCGCAGGCGACGATGACGACCTTGTCGACCTCGCGCAGATCGGCGGCAGGGATGCGCACCTCGTCGAGGTGGAGCGTGCCCTCCCCGTCGACCCGGCCGAGGAGGGTGTCGGCGACGGCCCGGGGCTGGTCGGCGATCTCCTTGAGCATGAAGGAGGCGTAGCCGCCCTTCTCGGCGGCGGACGCGTCCCAGTCGACGTGGTACGCGTGCACCTGGGCGAGCTCCCCGTCGAACCCGGTGACGACGACGCCCTCGCGGCTCAGCTCGACGACCTGGTCCTGGCCCAGCTCGACGGCGGACCGGGTGTGCGCGATGAAGGCGGCGACGTCCGAGGCGAGGAACCACTCGTCCTGCCCCACGCCCACGACGAGCGGTGAGTTGCGCCGGGCGCCGACCACCACGTCCGGCTGGTCCGCGTGCACGGCGACCAGGGTGAAGGCCCCCTCCAGCCGCCGGCACACCTGGCGCATCGCCTCCGCGAGGTCCCCGCCGGCCGAGAACGCCTCGGCCAGCAGGTGCGAGACGACCTCGGTGTCCGTCTCCGACTCCAGGGCGTGGCCGCGTCCGGTCAGCTCGCGGCGCAGGGCCGCGAAGTTCTCGATGATCCCGTTGTGCACGACGGCGACCCGGCCCGCGTTGTCCAGATGCGGGTGGGCGTTGGCATCGGTGGGCGCTCCGTGCGTCGCCCAGCGGGTGTGCCCGATCCCGGTCCGCCCGGCCGGCAGCGGCCGGGCGGCGAGCTCCTTCTCCAGATTGACGAGCTTGCCCGCCTTCTTCGCGGCGGCGAGCCCGCCGTCCGCGAGAACGGCGACGCCCGCCGAGTCGTAGCCCCGGTATTCGAGGCGCTTGAGTCCTGCGACGACGACGTCCTGCGCCGACTGCATCCCGACATAACCCACGATTCCGCACATAGCGGCACCCTAAGGCCGGAAGCGCTTCGCGAGAGGAATGTTGGTCGCATACAATTCCTTGTACATGACCCACACGAGGGGCGGCCGGACATGTCAGTGACCCAGATCGACATAGACGATGAAGCCTTGGAGCGGGCGATGGCCCTGTCCAAGGCCCGGACGAAGAAGGAGACCGTCAACCTCGCCCTGCGCTTCTACGCGGAGCAGCAGGAGCGTGCGGCGCGGATCGGCCGCCACTTCGAGCGCGCGCGCGAGTGGGGTGCTGTCGAGGACGCCGAGCGGCGGCATCGGGCGGAGAAGGACGGCCGGTGATCTACCTGCTCGACACCTCGGGCCTCGTCCGGCTGCTCTCCGACATCTCTCTGCAGTCGGCGTGGTCCGATGCGATCGAGGCCGGGACGATCGCCTCCTGCTATCCGCAGCGAGCGGAGTTCCTGCACGGGGCCCGGAGCGCACGCGAGTACGACGAGATCGTGGAGATGTTCACCGACCTCTACCCGGACGTCTCCGTGCCGAAGAGCGCGGGACGCTGGGTCGCCTCGGTCCAGCACCGTATGGCACGCGCCGGGCAGCACCGCAGCGCCTCCGCCGTGGACCTCCTCATCGCCGCCACGGCAGCCCATCACGGCCTGACGGTCCTCCATGACGACCTCGACTACCGTACGGTCGCCCGGCACGCCCCGGATCTCGGCGAGCACAGCGTCCATGACGTGGCCTGAAGCTCCGGTGCGGGCCCGTGCGGAGTTCCCACACCGGAGCGGGTTCAGCCCATCAGGAGCAGCACCGCGCCACCATCAGGAGCAGTACTGCGCCTCCTTGCCGATCGACCGGTACATGCAGTCCGCGTTCTCGATCAGCTGGAGCACCGCGTCCCGGTTGCGGGAGGTCTCGCGCTCGATGACCTCGTCGGGCGGGTAGAAGCCGCCGCCGGACGCCGAGCGCGGGTACATCTCGAAGGTGTAGCCGAAGATCTTCTGCGAGCCCCACAGCCAGTCGTCGATGGACCCGTCGGTGATGTACAGGTCGCTGGACTGCTCGGGGGTGTATCCGTTGCTCGCCGCCATCTTCCGGCCCACGGCCGCGAAGGCGTTGCGGTCGTCGGCGGTCATGCCGGGGGCGGTGTCGTTGTACGTGTAGCCGAAGGGCCACAGCACCAGTTCGCTGTACGTGTGGAAGTCGATGGCCGCCGTGATCTGCTGCTTCCCGCCGATCACCCGGCTGCGCACGAAGTCCGCCACGATCCTCGTCTCGGGCGCGGACTCGGCGGCCGCCCCCCGGTAGGTCTCGGACGAGGGGCTGGAGGAGGAGCCGCCGCAGCAGCCCCACTTGTAGGCCCAGTTGCGGTTGAGGTCGGTGCCGACCGCGCTGGAGCCGGAGTTGGGCTGCCGGTTCTTGCGCCAGCTGCGGTACGAGCCGGAGGCGATGTCGTACTCGCCGCCGTCCGGGTTCATGTCCGGCACGATCCACAGCTCCCGGCCGTCGACCGCCTGCTTGATCCGGGAGTCGGACCCGTAGCCCTGGCCCAGTTCGCGGAGCAGGTAGAGCGCCATCTCGACGGTCAGGTGCTCGCGGGCGTGCTGGTGGGCGGTGAACAGGACCTCGGGCTCGGCCTCGTCGGTGGCGACGTTGTCGCTGACCTTGACCGCGATGACGTCGCGGCCCTGGTAGGTCTTGCCGATGACGCGCTTGCTCATGATCGAGGGGTTCGCGGCGATGCGGGCGTCGATCGCCGCGTTCATCTCGGCGTAGTTGTGGTAGCGGGAGTCGGCGGGCGGGAAGTCGAGGGCGCTCACGCCGTCCGCCGCGCGCGGCTCGGCGTCCGGGGCGGGCAGGGCCGCCAGTACGTGGCCGCGCGCCCGGAGCTTCCGGGCCTGGGCGGCGTCCGCGGTGATCACGACGCCGTGGTCGTGGACCTCGTCGATCGAGACGCCCGCGCGGGCGATGTCGGTGCGGGCGGCGGGGGTGGTGCGCCCGGTGATCTCGTACTGGAGCGTCTGCTCGTCCGCGGCGACGGCCACGTTCGGGGCCGCGTCCCCGGCGGTCGCCACGGTGGTGGCGGGGGCCGCGAGGGCGAGGGCGAGCAGGATGGTCAGGGCGGCGTTGCGCCGGGCCTTCGTCGGCCGGGATCTCCGTGCGGTGACGAGTCGCATGCTGGCATCTCCTGGGTCCGTCGGGGTGGGGGGGGTGGAGCTGTGCGACGGGCACAGGATGGACTCATGTCATGAGCGGGTCAAGACAGTCGTTCCGGCCATCCCCTCCTGTTCGGGCGACCGGAGACCGGCAGGAGAATGGGTCCGAATCCGCTTCGACGCGAGGCGGATCACGAACAGCGGGGAGGACAAAGGGTGTCGACGGAGAGTCTGACGACGGGTCAGTGGTGGATCGTGTCGGTGGTCGCGTCCGCGTCGCTCCTGGCAGCGGTCCACTTCTGCTTCAGGAACCGCAGGGCGACGGCCTACTCACTGATCGCGCCCGCCCTCGGAACTGTCGCCGTCCTGGGGTTCCGCGGCGCACACGACCACTCGGAGGTGGAGGCGCTGGTCATCTTCTCGGTCTCCCTGCTCTCCTTGGCTCTCCTGATCGTGGCCATGAGGCCGGACATGGAGAAGATCAGGGCGAAGGCCCTGATCGGCGAGACGTACGAGGTCCCGAAGTGGAAGATCAACCTCTACGGGGTGGTGGTAGTGGCGTTCGCCGTGGTCGTCGTGTTCCTGCTGCTGTAGAGGCAGGAGGCTTTGCTGCTGCCGCGGAAGTGCGGGAGGCCCCGTCGGAGAAGCGGAAGCCCCCTACTCCCCCAGCTTCCGCCGCAGCGCGGCCCGCTCCGGCTCGGTGCCCGCGAGCTCCAGCGCCTCCCGGTACGCCTCAGCGGCCTCCCCGTCGCGCCCCAGCCGGCCGAGCAGGTCCCCCCGCGCCACGGCGTACGGCGGGTACGCCCGCAGCCGGGGCTCCCCCGCCAACGCGTCGAGCAGCGCGAGACCGGCCCCCGGCCCGTCCCGCATCGCCACCGCCACGGCGCGGTTCAACGCCACCACGGGGGACGAGGTGAGCGTGAGGAGCACGTCGTACAGGGCCACGATCTGCGGCCAGTCCGTGGCCGCCACCTCCGCCGCCTCGTCGTGCAGGGCGGCGATCGCGGCCTGCACCCCGTACGGTCCGGCCGGCCCGCCGGTCAGCGCCCGGACGACGAGGGCGCGGCCCTCCTCGATCATCGGCCGGTCCCAGCGCCCCCGGTCCTGGTCCTCCAGGAGCACCGGCTCGCCCTCCGGCCCGGTCCGCGCGTCGCGCCGGGCGTGGACGAGGAGCAGCAGCGCGAGGAGCCCGGCGCTCTCCCGCTCGGCGGGCAGCAGCCGGTGCAGTATCCGGGCCAGCCGGATCGCCTCCTCGGCCAGGTCGAGCCGCTGGAGACGGGGCCCGGAGCTGGCCGCGTACCCCTCCGTGAAGACCGAGTAGACGACCTGGAGGACTCCGGGCAGCCGCTCGGGCAGTTCGTCGGGGCCGGGCACCCGGAACGGGATCCGGGCCTCGCGGATCTTCTTCTTGGCCCGCACGATGCGCTGGGCCATGGTCGCCGTCGGCACGAGGAACGCCCGCGCCACCTCCGGCGTGGTGAGCCCGGCGAGGCACCGCAGGGTCAGTGCGGTGCGGTCCTCGGCGGCGAGGGCGGGGTGGGCGCAGGTGAAGAACAACTGGAGGCGGTCGTCGGGGAGTTCACCGATCGCGGCGATGTCGGCCACGGGGGCGACGGCCTCGGCCCGTTCCGCGTCTGCCTGGAGGACGGCGAGCCGGGCCGCGTATGCCTGGTCGCGCCGCAGCCGGTCCACCGCCCGCCGCCGGGCGGTCGTCAGCAGCCAGGCCCCGGGGCGGTCGGGGACGCCCTGGGCGGGCCAGTGCCGCAGCGCGGCCTCGATCGCCTCGGACGTCACCTCCTCGGCCAGGTCGAGGTCGCCGAACCGGCGGACGAGGGAGGCGAGCAGCAGCCCGCGCTCCTCCCGGAACACCGCCTCGACGGCTTCGGCGGCCACCCGGCCCTCGCGCGGGGAAACGCCCTTCTCAGGGGACTCCTCCGGGGACTCCTCCGGGAACGATGCCGGGAACGTCTCCGGGGACTTCTCCGGGAACTCCTCCCCTGGGGGCTGACCCGCGCCCGGGGGCACACCCTTCCCTGGGGACACGGCCTCCCCCTGGGGCTCGCCCTCCCCCGGGGGCACTCCCTCCTCCGGGAGCACTCCGTCGCCCGGCACGGCTCTCAGGCCCCGAAGTCCGCGACCGGCCGGACGACGACCGAGCCGCCGTCGCGCGAGCCGGGACAGCGCGCGGCCCAGTCGAGGGCGGCGTCGAGGTCGGGCACGTCGATCACGAGGAACCCGCCCAGCAGCTCCCGCGTCTCGGCGAACGGCCCGTCCGTCACGGTCCGCTCCCCCGTCGGCGAGACCCGCACGGTGGTCGCGGTCACCAGGTCGGCCAGCGACTCCCCGGACACGTGGATTCCCGCGTCGCGTACGGCCTTGTCGTAGGCCATCCAGTCCTCGACGGTGCACTGGGGCGCGCCGCCCTGCTCGTCGACGGCCCCGCTGTGGATCAGCAGCATGTACTTCATGGTCGGCTCCTTCTCGCCTGTGTCGCCTGTGTCGCCTGTGTGGTCCCAGCCCTCAGGGCTGCTTACACCATGACGACGATCGGGACCGGCCGGGATCGACACACCGCCCGGATCTTTTTCACGGCGGGCCCTGGACACCCGCCGCCGCGCGCCCGCAGACGCCCATGTTGCACCAGCGGCGTCGCCCGCCCGCGTCGAGGAAGAGCCACCCGCAGCCCTTCCCCGGGCAGACGCGGACGGTGAGGCGACGGGGGTCGGCGAGCAGGTCCGCGGCGCGCTGGGCAACGGCGTACAGCGGGAGCCGCGGCCCGGAATCCGGGTGCGGCCTCCAGCGCCCGAGGCCGTCGTCGCTCCGCACGAAGACGGCGTGGCGCATGGCCTCCTGGGCCACCTCGGCGACCCGGGCGAACGCCCCGTCGTCGCCCCGGCCCCTCTCCTCCGTGAGACAGCCGTACAACGCGCTCCGGAACTCCCGCGCGCCGGCGAGTGCGGCGCTCGCCTCCTCGGGCCGCTCATCCGCCCTCCGCAGCAGCCGGGTGACCGTACGGTCGTCGAGGAGGTCCAGGTGCCCGGCCCAGATCGCGAGCGAGCGGTAGCCGGGGAGCCACTCGGAGCCGGGCAGTCGCTCGCCGCCCCACCCGGCGTAGGTGTTGCAGAACTCCAGGGCGGGGTCCCCGCTGGTGTTCCACGGGAGCCACACCCCCCGCACCCGAACGGCGTACGTGGGTGGCGCGGGCCGCCGCAGGTCCGGGTCGTCCCGGCGTATCCGGTCGTACAGGGTCCGCAGGTCCCGCCCCGGCTCGGCGTCGAAGGCCGAGCGCAGGGTGTCGCGGGTGGCCCGGTAGAGCCCGAGCGCGTCCGCCGGCCGCCCGCTGCGGTGCAGGGCGACCATGCTGTCCGCGACGAGTCGTTCGCGTTCGGGATGCTCCTCGGCGATCGCGGGCAGCTCGGCGGCCACGCGCTCGTGCCGCCCCAGCGAGAGGAGGAGCCTGGCCAGCTCCTCCGCCGCCGACAGCCGCAGCGCGGCGAGCGGCCGGCCGATCCGGTCGCGCAGGGCCTCGTCCGCGACGTCCGCGAGCGGTTCCCCCCGCCACAGCTCCAGTGCCCGGTCGTAGCGGAGCACCCGCTCCTCGTCGTCCACGGCCGCCGAGGCGTCGCGCACGGCGTCCTCGAAGGCGCGGGCGTCGATCTCGTGGCCGTCGGGGCGGAGGAGGTAGCCGTCGTTCCGCGTCTCCAGCTGCACGCCCTCGGGCCCGAGGGCGGCGCGCAGTCTGCCGATGTACGTGTGCACGGTGGACCGGGCCCCGTCCGGGGCCTCGCCGTTCCAGAGCAGGTCGATGAGCCTGCCGGTCGGAACGGCCCGACCCGCCTCCAGGGCGAGGACGGCCAGCAGACACCGCTCCTGACGGCGCAGCCCCGCGAGTACGGGGCGCTCCCGGTGGAGGACGACGAAGGGCCCGAGCAACTGGAATTCCATCGGCACAGCATCCAACCGCCCCCGCTCGCGGGGCCACCCCGACCTGGCCCGCACCGTGGTGAGTCTCTGGTGAGCGGCCTGCGGCATCCTTCGGCGAACAGCACTACTGCTTCTGGGGAGTTTTCATGCGCAGCATCGTTCTCGGCACTCTCGGCACGGCCTGCGTGGCCGTGGTGGCACTCGGCACGGTCCCTGCGGCGGCGACCCCGGCCACCGCCCCTCCGCAGGGCTCCGGCTGGGAACCGGCCCCTTCGGCCCCCTGGGACGTCACGGCGGGCGAGCGGTGCGCGTTCGCCATCCACGGCGAGCCGATCGTGGACAAGGTCGTACGACGCGAACTGCCGCCGCCCGCCGAGGGCGTGACGCGGAGCGCGTACAAGGGCGACCTCGTGGTCCGGGTGACGAACAAGGAGACCGGGGCGCACTACGACGCCGACGTGAGCGGCTCCGCCGTGGTCGACGTGTACGCCTCCGGGTCCCAGTTCTGGCGCGTGGTGGGCCCGGTGCTGGTGGGCGTCGGGGACGGCAACCTCGCACGGGGGATGTACGTCGTCGACGGCGTCTACACCATCGGCATCAGCCCGACCGGAGCCAAGACCGTGGCGGGACCGGTGGTCGCGACGGACAGCATCTGCGACCGCATCGACTGATCACGCGCCGAGCAGGCACGGCAGGTCGTCGGCGTACGCGCGGACGTCGCGGCACTCTCCGCAGCACCCCGGCACGGACGACCGGAAGGCCCGGTCGCAGGCGTCGCAGTTCTGGAGGGGGACGACGGGCACGGCGGCGGGCGGGGGCGGCGGAAGGAGGGCGATGAGCCGGTGCCGCAGCAGCTTCGCCGGGTGCCGGAGGGGCACGGGCGGATCGTCGGTGAGCGCGCCCCGCACGGCGTCCGGCCGCACACCCCGCTCCAGCCAGGCGGCGACGCCGGGGGTGAGCCGCTCCACGTCCGTCTCGGAGAGGACGAACTGGGGTGCGGAGACCTGGAGCCCGGCGAGAAGGCGGGCGGCCTCGTCGAACAACGCGGCGGTGGGCCTGCGGGGGAAGGGCAACGGCGGGGGCGGCGGCTTGGGCGCGGCAGGCACCGGCACGAGCCGGGGCTCGGGTGCGGGCTCGGGCTCGGACTCGGGCTCACGCTCCGGTGACGGTACGGGTGCGGGAGCGGGGGCAGGCACCGCCTCCCGTACAGGCGGCTCCGGCGCGGGAACGGGACCAGGACCAGGACCAGGACCAGGACCAGGACCAGGACCAGGACCAGGACCAGGACCAGGGGCAGGGGCAGGGGCAGGGGCAGGGACAGGGACAGGGACAGGGGCAGGAGCCGCCGCTGAAGTCCCCCCAGCCTCGGCCCCCGTCCGCCGGGCAGCCGCCTCCGGGTGGTTGTACGACTCCGTACGCGTGGCGACCCGCCCGCCCTGGACGCGTTCCCGGATGCGGCGCAGGAACCCGTGGTGCTCCAACTCCCGCAGCGCGGCGGCGATGCGCGACTCGCTCTCCGGGAAGATCGCGGCGAGCGCCTTGACGCCGACGCGCCTCCCGGCGGGCAGCGACTGGATGTGGGTGCCGAGGCCGATGGCCAGCAGGGACATGCCCCGGTGCTGGGAGAGCCGGTTGGAGATGATCGAGTAGCCGTCGGTGAGCCGGATGTTGATGTGTACAACACCGGAGGACGGGGCGCGCGAGGGCGCGCTAACCTGCTGGGTATCCATCGGGAAGCTTCTTCTTCCTTGGTGGTCAGGCCTTCGGTCGGGATGCCAGTCCCGGCCGGGGGCCGTCTCAATGTCTGGGGTGGTGGTGGTCAGCGTGAGCATATGCCCGCCAACAGGTCATAAATCCAGCCCGGTTGGCACACTTCACCCATGTGAGTGACGGCGCGTACGCGCGCTCACGCGCCCGCGCACCCAGGGGTAGCCACTGGCCCGCTCAGGGTCGGGTTGGGTTATTTCCCCAGTACTCAAAGACACATACTCAAAAGCTTTTACGTCGTGGGTGACCGCGACGCGGTCCACCGCGTCGCGGCCACCCACATCCCGGCTCACCGGGTCGCGGTTCACCGGGTCGCGGTTCACCGGGTCGCGGTAGTCACGATCCGGTGAGCGCCACCTCCGCCCAGACGGTCTTGCGCGGGAACGGCCCGTGTTCCGTGCCCCACCGCACCGACAACGCCTC
Source organism: Streptomyces sp. NPDC026589 (assembly GCF_040638385.1). Taxonomy (NCBI): domain Bacteria; kingdom Bacillati; phylum Actinomycetota; class Actinomycetes; order Kitasatosporales; family Streptomycetaceae; genus Streptomyces; species Streptomyces sp. NPDC026589. Next base: position 81,601 of record NZ_JBEZYG010000010.1, on the reverse strand, counting down.
GACGAGCAACAGCCCGCGCCCGCTCTCGGAGTCGGCGGCCGGGTCCCGCTTCACCGGGTCCCGGTCACCCCGGGTGTCGACGACCTCGATCCGCAGGATGTCGTCGTACACGCTGAGCAGGATCCGGAAGTCCCGCCCCGGGACGTACCCGTGCAGCGCTGCGTTGGTCGCCAGCTCGCCGATGACGAGCCCCGCGTCCTCCAGCGGCAGCCCCCAGGAGCGCAGTTGTTCGGTGGCGAGCAGGCGGGCGAGGCGAGCGCCCCGACGGGTGGCGGAGAGCTGGACGGCGAACTGTCCGGTGCGAGCCCTCGGTTGGGTGATTCTTTGGTTCATGTCACTCAGAGTGTCCGGACGTATCTACTCTGAGAAGCACTGACGCGCGTACGGACAGTGACTGTCCCCGGTGTACCGGGCCCCGTCCCCGCCGTACACGTCCGGCACACGGACACGGGTGGAGGCTTCTGCCGCATGACTGACATGAACAACCAGGACCGCGAGGACCGCACGGCGCTCGACGGGGACGACGAGGACCAGGATTTCGGCCTGGAGGACGACTCCGGTGCGGTCATCGCGGCGGTCGGCCGACAGATCAAACTCTGGCGCGAGTCGGCCGGACTGCGCGCCGCCGAGCTGGGCACGGCCATCGGGTACAGCGAGAACCTGGTCTTCAAGGTCGAGGGCGGCCGGCGCATCCCGAAGCCGGAGTTCCTGGACAAGACCGACTACGCCGTGGGCGCGGGCGGCAAGATCTCGGCGATGAAGAAGGACGTGGAGGAGGCGCGGTATCCGAGGAAGGTCCGCGACCTGACGAAGCTGGAGGCGGAGGCCGTCGAACTCGGCGCGTACGCGGGGGTCGTCATCCACGGACTGCTCCAGACCGAGGAGTACGCGCGCGCTCTGTACCGCGAGCGACGGCCCGCGTACACGGAGGACAACATCGAGCGTTTGGTGGCAGCCCGGATGGCCCGACAGGTGGTCTTCGACCGACGGCCCGCGCCGCTGCTGACCTTCGTCCAGGAGGAGTCGACCCTGCGGAGGCGGACCGGAGGCAGAATGGTCCTACGCCGCCAGCTCGAACACCTGCTTGAGCTGAGTCATTTGCGGCATGTCGAGATCCAGGTCATGCCGATGGAGGCGGAGGAGCACGCGGGTCTCGGCGGTTCACACCGGATCCTTAAGCTCAAGGACGGAAAGACGGTCGGGCACAACGAGGTCCAGCTCATCAGCGGGCTGATCACCAACCCACGCGAGGTGCAGATCCTGGAGATGCGATACAACCTGATCCGGGCGCAGGCCCTCACTCCTCGGCTGTCACGGGAATTCATCGAGAAACTGCTGGGAGAGACATGAACAGCACCGAGCTGACCTGGTTCAAGAGCAGCTACAGCACCAACGACGGCCCTGATTGCGTCGAGGTCGCCACCGCCCCCGCCACCATCCACGTACGCGACTCCAAGCAACTCCCCACCGGCGGCCCGCACCTCGGCTTCACCCCCGCCGCCTGGGCCGACTTCGTCACGTACGCCTCACAGACCTGAGCCCACCGGGAGAGACGTGAACAGCACCGAGCTGAACTGGGTCAAGAGCAGCTACAGCACCAACGACGGCCCCGCATGCGTCGAGGTCGCCACCGCCCCCGCCACCATCCACGTACGCGACTCCAAGCAACTCCCCACCCACGGCCCGCACCTCGGCTTCACCCCGTCCGCCTGGGCCGACTTCGTCACGTACGCCTCACAGGCCTGAGCCCACCGGGAGAGACGTGAACAGCACCGAGCTGAACTGGGTCAAGAGCAGCTACAGCACCAACGACGGCCCGCAGTGCGTCGAGGTCGCCACCGCCCCCGCCACCATCCACGTACGCGACTCCAAGCAACTCCCCACCCACGGCCCGCACCTCGGCTTCACCCCGTCCGCC